>JAEYTU010000314.1 GCA_023433825.1 Planctomycetota bacterium | reverse complement strand
CGTCGGTGCCGTCGCGCCTTTCTGGCTCGGCTCGCTCAGCGTCACCGCCGCAGCGAACTTCGGCGCGCCGGGCTCGCCGACGTTGCGATACCAGTAGACGCCGCCGCCCGTCTTCGGCCCGTACGAGTCGCCGTAGCTTCCGATCAGCAGGTCGACACGACCGTCGCGGTCGAGATCGACGAGCCGCGGCGACGTGATGCCGCCTTCGACCTTCAGCTGCTTGCCGCCCGCTTCGACCGGGATGTCCTCGCGATCGAACCTGGCCGCCGTCTTCGTGCCGTGGTTTCGGCGCAGGTAGAGGAACCCCTCTTCCTTGTCACCGAGCAGCAGGTCGAAGTCGCCGTCGCCGTCCCAGTCGAACGCGAGCGCCGACGTCAACCGTCCCGGCGCCTGCGCGGTCGCCTGCTGGTAGGCCTTCGCTTGCCAGTCGTACCACCGCTGCAGCGTGATGCGCTTGCCGGCGTCGTCGAGCACGTGCACCGGCTTCGCGAAGCCTTTCGCGCTGCCGAGCGAGATGTGCGGCGAGCCGTCGTAGGTCGCCGTCACGATGTCGAGGTGACCGTCGTGATCGAAGTCCACGAACTGTGGACTCATCCCGATGCATCACCAGTTGTCGAACTTCAGCCCGGCCCCGCCGGGACCAGGCAGCGGCGCCGTGGCGTCCCACGCCGTCGACGCGCCTGCGGCCTTCCGCGTCGTGACGGTCAGCACCCCGCGAAGATCGCCGAGGACCAGCTCGGCGCGGCCATCGCCGTCGACGTCGTGCAGGACCGGGGACGGGTAGATGCGGTCTTGGCCGAGGAACGCGTCTCCCACCGTCAGCCGCTGCGGCGGTGCGAACTGGAACGCGCCAGCGGCGTCGCCGCCGTTCGTCTGCGGCGGAGCTTGCGCGCCGAGCCCCGCGCCGAACGCGGCGGAGGCGAGATAGAACGAGATCCGAATCATGCGGACTCCTGTGGTTGCGGGTCGTCTCGGCCGGCGGCCGAGGCGCGGCATGCTAGCCGCGTCGATGCCGCAGAGCCGTGACGACCGGCGGTCGCGACCTCACGCGCGCTTGTAGACGTGCGTGAAGAGCTGGATCTCGTGGCCGTCGGACGTCGTCATGAACATCTCGAACTTCCGCGTGTCCTTGTCGATGCGCTGCTCGACCGTCCGCCAGTCGGCCATCTCCTGCGTCATCGGGTTCGGCGCGCGACCCTTGAACTCGAGGGTCTTGCCGCTCGGGTCGAGTTGGCCCGTGAACACGTAGAGATAGGGCGTCATCGTGTCGATCCACGTCGACTGGAACTGCTCGTTCGCCGGGTCGTACCCGGTCGTCGCGATCCCGTGGAACGGCGCGCCGAACATCTCGGACGCGAACTTCGCGACGATGAAGAAGCGGCCGTGCGCCTCGACGACGTCGGTGGCTTTCAACTGCATCGGCGGCTGCGACGGGTCCATGTAGAACGTGCAGTCGACGTTCCACTTGCCGACGTTCGACAGCAGCCACTCGTGTTGCTTGGTGGCGGTCGGTCCTACCGGTTGGTCGTGATCCATGCGTCCTCGATCGGGTTCGGTGGAGCGGGGTGGTTGGGAAGGTCGCGGACCATACCGATCGGTTCGCGTCGTGGGCTTGGCGGAACGCCCGAGCGGCCGGTCAGATTTGGCCCGATCGGTACTCTCCCGCCCCATGCAACCACTGTCAGGGATTCGCGCGTCAGTGCTGCTCTTGGCCGTGACGTCGTCGTCCGTTCTCGCCCAAACCGAGTGGTCACCCGTCGACGTCACGACTCGCCGCCACGGTGCAGCGATGGAGTTCGACGGACGAACGTTGGTGATGTTCGGTGGCAACCGAAGCGGAGCGCTCGGGGAAACGTTGGCGTTCCGCGGCGGCAGATGGGAGCGGCTCACGACGGCGAACGCGCCGTCGCGTCGCGAGCGACATGCGATGGTGCGAATCCCGAACCAGGGCCTGATCCTGCTGTTCGGCGGGGTCGACGACAGCGGCGCACTCTCCGACACGTGGCTGTGGAACGGGACGAACTGGAGCCGTCCCCTCCCGGGCACCCAACCGCCGGCACGCAGCGGACACGTGCTCGGCTACGACCCGATTCGCCGCGTCGTCATCCTGTTCGGCGGCGCCGACGCTGCCGGCGCTCCGCTCGACGACACGTGGGAATGGGACGGAGTCCAATGGCTGCAGCGCTTCCCCGCGTCGAAGCCATCTGCGCGAAGCGGCGCCGGCGCGGTGTTCGATTTCCCACGACTTCAGTTCGTGGTGTTCGGCGGCACGACGGCGACCGGACTCGCCGGCGACACGTGGATCTACGACGGGACGAACTGGACGCTCGCGTCGACGACGGGTCCGGCCGCACGTACCGGTCACGCCATGTCCAATCTCGGCGTGATGGGCCTCGTCGTCACGGGCGGCGTCGACACCAGCGGCGTCGCGTTCACCGACACCCACGTGTGGGACGGCTTCCGGTGGCAGCCGGTGACGACGCTGAACCCGGCGCCGGCCCGGCAGCTCGCGGCGTTCGGATTCGACTCGTCGACGCGTCGGGCCTTCCTCGCATGCGGACTGCGCGACGGAATGCCGCTCGGCGACACGTGGGAGTTCGACGGGCGCATGTGGACGCGGCTGATCGACGACGAGACACCGCCGCCGACCTCGTCGCACGCGCTCGTCTTCGACTCGACGCGCGGCGTCGTGTTGTCGAGCGGCGGCGTCGGCGATCCCGGCACGTGGACGTTCGACGGGATCCGATGGCGAGCTGCGAACCCGACCAACGAGCCGACGTCGTTGTTCGGACACGTCGCCGTCGACGATCCGCATCGCGGTGTCGTCGTCGCGTTCGACGGCGCACGAACGCTCGAATGGAACGGCGTCGACTGGTCGGTCCGCACGACCGCCACGATCCCGCCGTCGCGGATCGGTGCGGCGGCGGCCTACGACCCAGAACGCCGCCGCGTCGTGATGTTCGGCGGGGCCTTCTTCGGGCAACGTCGCTCCGACACGTGGGAGTTCGACGGCACGGACTGGCGACTGCTGACGCCGGCGCTGGCGCCACTCGCCAGGGCCGGGCATGCGATGACGTTCGATGCGGCGCGTCGACGCATCGTGTTGTTCGGCGGTGTCGGTGACTC
>JAEYTU010000206.1 GCA_023433825.1 Planctomycetota bacterium | reverse complement strand
CGATACCGCGCGAGCCGCGTCCACATCGTTCCCTGGGCGGGAGCTTTCGTCACGTCAACCTGTGGCATCGATCGGTCAGTCCTCGGACTCGAACGCCATTCGCTGTTCCACGGCACTTCGGACGTCGGCCTCGCTGATCGTGCCGAGGCACCACGCATCGCCGGTTCCGTGTCTGCACTCGCGCTGGTAGTGGCACTCGCAGCGGTCATACCGCGAAATCGAAACGTCTGCATCCACCCACGGACCGTTGCGATGTGGACTGGTCGGCCCGAACAACGCGACCACCGGGGTGCCCAGCGCGGCGGCGATGTGAGTCGGGCCGGTGTCGCCTGACACCATCAACTCAGCCCGCGCGGCAATCGCCACGAGGTCAGTAAGGTTCGTGGGCGGTGCCGCCATGGCTGCGCCGTCCGCATGACGCACCACCTCATCGGCGAGTTCACGTTCGCCCGGCCCCCACAACGCCACCGACATCAGTCCGTACCGTTCGCGCAGCCACAACGCCAGACGTCCGAACCGCTCGGCCGGCCATCGTTTGTTGGGCCACGCGGCGCCACAGTTGATCAGCGCGAACCTCTGCAGGCCGTTGGCGAGCATCTCGTCGAGCGCTGGCGACGGAATCGGCATGATCGGAAACTCACGCCGATGCCGGGGTGCACCGAGGCACGCAGCAAGCCGGAGATTTTTCTCGATGACGTGGCCCGTGTCGCCGGTCGCCACTCGCTCCGTGTAGAAGAACGACGCCGCACTCTCGCGTGCCGCCGCACGGTTGAACCCGATCACACGCGCGGCGCCAGACAGCCTCGCCAGCGCTGCGGACTTGATCAGGCCCTGAAAGTCGATGGCCACGTCGTACTGACGCGCGCGCAGTTCGCGCAGCGCCTGCAGCCAGCCCCCACCCGTCGCTTTCCGGAGTGGAATGGTGGAAGAAATCGCCGGGACGAGATCGAGGAACTCCCGGTGCACCGCGTCAACCAGCCAGTCGATCTGCGCGAACGGATGGACAACGCGGATGGCTTCCACGGCCGGAAGTGTGTGCACGAGATCGCCGAGCGATCCGAGACGCACGACGAGCAGCCGGCCGAGTGGTTCTTCCATCAGTCGGCCGTCGCTCCCGGCGCCGGGTCGCGCAGGCGCGCGAGCAGATCACGCGTGGAGTGGTTCTTCGGATCCCCCACCACGGCCACACGTCCGCCGTAACTTCTGACGACCTCGCGCTCCGGCACGGTGTCCACGGTGTAGTCCGTACCTTTGCAGTGCACGTCCGGCTTCAACATCAGCAGCAGCCGTTCAACGGTCCGGTCACCGAAGATCACCACGTAGTCGGTCGCGCGCAGGGCAGCGACCAGTTCCGCGCGTGCCGTGTCGGGCATGATGGGTTGCCCTGGCCCTTTCAGCTCCCGCACCGACGCGTCGCTGTTGACCGCCACCACCAGTCGATCGGCTTCACGCGCGGCCGCCTCGAGATACCGGACGTGGCCGACGTGCAGCAGATCGAACACGCCGTTGGTCAGGACGATCGTCTTCCCCTGCGAGCGAAGCCCGTGCAGGATGCTGGCGAGATCCTTGACGTTCGTGACGACTTTGTCCTTCGAGCGGACTTTGCGAGGAACGACGACCAACGGAATCCTCCACGGCCTTGACTGACGGCGCGGGAACATACCGGTGACTCGTCGAGGATTCGACGCGCCGCGATCGACGTGATCAGCGTCCGGCGTTCAGGATTCGTTCGACGACGGACGTCGTCGAGCGACCGGGCGTCAGCGGAACGAGGACGACGCGACCGCCATGTGCTTCGACCCAGTCGCGTCCGACGACGCCCTTGTCACGCCAGTCCTCGCCTTTGACGAGCACGTGCGGCGTCACGGCGCGGATCAAGTCCTGCGGTGTGTCCTCGTCGAACGGCACGACGTAATCCACGGCCTGCAGCGCGGCGAGCACGACGGCGCGATCGTCGACGGTGTTGAACGGCCGCCCCTTGCCCTTGCCCTGCCGTGCGACGCTCGCGTCGCTGTTGACCCCCACCATCAGGACGTCACCCTGCGCGCGCGCCTTCTCGAGGTAGTCGGTGTGGCCAGCGTGCAGGATGTCGAAGCAGCCGTTCGTGAACACGAGTCGGCGACCTTCGGTCCGCAGGCGCGCGGCCACGGCGATCGCCTCCTCGCGCGAGAGCCGCTTTCCCGGCCGCAACTCGCCGAGCGCCGACAGCAGCTCTTCCCGCGAGACCGCCCAGGTGCCGAAGTGCGCAACGACGATCCCCGCCGCGGCGTTCGCCAGCCGCAGGCTCGCGTCGAGCGGCGCACCGGACGCCTGCGCCATCGTCAGAACGGCGACGACCGTGTCGCCGGCACCAGTGACGTCGAAGACCTGCCGCGCATGCGTCGGGAGCACCTCGGAGTGTCCGTCCGCCGTTTCGAAGTAGATGCCGTCCTTGCCGAGCGTGATCGTCACGGTCTGGATGCCAGTCAACTCGCGCAGGCGCGCCGCGGCCCGCGCGAGGTCGTCCGGTTCGGTGCCGCGGATCCGGACCCCGGTCGCGGCCTCGGCCTCCTCGCTGTTCGGCGTCAGCAGGTCGACGCCGCGATAGATCGAGTAGTCGCGCCCCTTCGGGTCGACGACGACGACCGCCCCGCACGAATGCGCGGCGTCGATCGCAGCTTGGATGACGGTCCGCGACAGCATTCCCTTGCCGTAGTCGCTCAACAGAACGCCCCTGAACGGGAACGGCCGCTGCCCGAGGAACTCGAGCAGGCGTCGTTCGGACTCGCCGGCCACCGCGTGGCGACGTTCCTCGTCGACGCGGAGCACCTGTGCCGTGCGGCTGACGTAGCGCGTCTTTCGCGTCGTCGGTCGGCTCCGATCGACGACGACACCGCGAACGTCGATCCCGGCGTCCGCGAGCATGTCGCAGACCTGCTGTCCGGCGGCGTCCTCGCCGACCGCGCCGAGGATCGACGTCTTCGCGCCGAGCGCGACGAGGTTGGCGGCGACGTTGCAGGCACCGCCGAGCAGGAACCGCTGCGCGTCGGTCTCGAAGACCAGGACCGGCGCCTCCGGGCTGACGCGGGAGGCCGTGCCTTCGATGTAGCGATCGAGAATCAGATCGCCGATCACGAGGATCGGCGGCGTCGACATGTCCGTCAGGAGGCGCGCGAGCGGGTCCATCGGGCGAAGGACGATCGGAGATCGCCTCGGCGAAAGCAATTCACGGGCGTTGGCGTCACGGCGAGGTGCGCACCCGATAGCGGTCGTGCATCCAGAGGTACTGCTCGGGGAAGCGGCGAATCAGCGTCTCCAACGCGGCGTTGACCTCGCGCACCGTGTGCTCGACGTCGGCGGCCAGATCGCCGGTGCGTCGCGGATGGATCGGACCGATCGCCTCCATTCGGAACCGGTAGCCGCGGCCGACACGGATCGCGGCGCCGACCATGATCGGATAGGCGCGGCGAACGGCGAGCGTCGCCGCCGCGCGTTCGGTGCTCGCCGGCTGACCGAAGAACGGCACGACGATCCCGCGCAGCCGCTGGTGTTGGTCGATGACCTGCATCCCAACGTGACCGGCGCGCATCGCCCGCGCGACCGGGCGCAGACCGCCGCGTCGCGGATGAAGGTGCAGGCCGCCGCGCTCCCGGGTCTTCGTCAGGAACGCGTCGAGCAGCGGGTTCTTGAACGTTCGCGCGATCGCGTGCGACTCGTGTCCGAGCGTCGCGACCATGACGCCGGAGACCTCCCACGACCCGAGGTGTCCGGTCAACGCGAACCACGGACCGGTCGGCACGAGATGGCGCACGCCCGACAGGTCGAAGCGGTCGCGCGCGCGTCCGGTCGCGATCATTCGCGACGTTCGCATCATGTCGACGACGACCTGGAACACGTGTCCGGACGCAGCACGTCCGATCCGCAGCAGGTCACCGTCGCCGCGCTCCGGGAACGCGTTCCGCAGCATTCGCAGCGACAGCTCACGACGCCGCTTCGAGAACCGGAAGAACGTCCGCCCGAGCGCGCCGGCGACGCCGTACGCGAGCGACTCCGGCAGGCGCGCGCCGAACGCGAGCAGCACGCGCACGCCGAGGTAACCGATCCGATGCCGCAGTGTCACGCGCGGCGTCATCGCAACCACCGCGCGACTTCCGGTGCGGCGCCGACGAACCGCATCGCGATCCGCAGCACGAGACGCGGGACCTGCGACCCGGCGAGCTTTGCGTCGTCCTTCTCGGTCGTGACGAGCACGAGGTCCCGGTCCACGAGATCGACGGCGATCGACGCGAGTTCGGCCTCGGTGTGCGCATGGTGATCGCGACGCACGACGTGGCGCACGACGATCGCACCGAGCGCGCCGACCGTCGCCTCGAATGCGCGCGGCTGACCGATCGCCGACAGCAGGACGACGCGCAGGCCGCGCAGCATCGCCAGCGGCAGCTCGTGATCGTCCGGCCGCGAGAGCAGCGCGACCGGCGCGTGGTCCGCCGCGTGCACGGCGGCGCCGGGCCCCGCCACGTCGCGCACCCGCGCGACCGAACGTGCGAGTTCGTCCGGCGTCAGGGCTCCAGCCCGCGTCAGCACGACGATCTGCGCGCGGCGCAGTCCCGACGGCGGCTCGCGAAGGTCCCCCGCCGGCAACAGCCAACCGTTCGCGAACGGCCGCGCCGCGTCGACGCAGACGATGTCACGGTCACGATGCAGACGGCGATGCTGGAACCCGTCGTCGAGCACGACGATGTCGACGCCGCGCGCGACGAGTCGTTCCCCGCCGCGCACCCGATCCGGATCCTGTTCCTGCGGCAGATCGGGAAAGCGCGCGGCCAGCATTCGACCTTCGTCGTTCAGCAGCGCACCGGGCGGCCGTCGGTACCCACGCGCGAGTACGCCCGGCCGCCGTCCGGCGGCGCGCAGCTGCTCGACGAGCCACGCGACGAGCGGCGTCTTGCCGGTGCCGCCGACCGTCAGGTTGCCGACCGACCACACCGGCACGGGCAGTCGGTACACGCGACGCAGTCCGCGGTCGAACGCGAAGTTCCGCAGCCGCATCACGCCGCCGTAGAGCGGTGTCAGCGGGGCCAGCGCGAGGCGGGCGAGGGTCATCGCGGTCGGCGACGCGACGTCGTCCGACGAGAGCAACGCAGGGGACGCGGCACGAGTCGTCAGTGCGAGGCCAGTGCGACGATCTCGTCGGCCGTGGTCGCACTCTTCGTCTCGACACCGGTCACGCCGATCTCGTTGGCGATCTGCACGACCATCTTGACGAGCACCGGTTTCGGGCCGCATTCGACGAAGTGCCGCACACCATCGCGCAGCATCCCCTCGACGCTCGTCTGCCAGCGCACCGACCCGGCGAACTGCCGCTTCAGCGCGTCGCGTGCCGCCGCTGCCGTCGTGACCGGCGTC
This sequence comes from Planctomycetota bacterium, assembly GCA_023433825.1. Classification (GTDB taxonomy): domain Bacteria; phylum Planctomycetota; class UBA1135; order UBA1135; family UBA2386; genus JAEYTU01. The sequence goes on along the minus strand of JAEYTU010000206.1, from coordinate 2,483 downwards.
GCGTCGACGTTGCACCAGATCGGGAACGCCGGGTCGCGCATCGGCGTCGCGTCGAGCACGTCGGCGAAGCCGGCCGCCGCGTCGGCCAGCAATCGCGAGTGGAACGGAACCGACACCGACAACTTCAGCGACCGGCGCGGCCCGGCGAGTTCGACGGCCTCGTCGACGGCGGCCATCGCTCCGGACAAGACGTACTGCCCCGGTGAGTTCAGGTTGGCGAGGTCGAGCGGACCCTTCGTGATCTTCGTCAGCAGCTCCTCGACCTCGGCGAGGTTCATCTTCCGCAAGACGACCATGCCGCCGGTACCGGCCGGGACGGCCTGCTGCATGCGCCGCGCGCGCTCGCGCACCAGCTTGACGGCGTCGCCGAACGCGAACGTGCCGGCCGCGGTCAACGCGCTGTACTCACCGAGCGAATGCCCCGCCGCGAGGTCTGGCTTCCGTCCGAGCGCCCGGAACGCAGCCAGTGACACGGCGAGCGTCGCCGGTTGCGTGTTCTCGGTCAGCGCGAGTTCGTCTTCCGGACCCTCGAAGCAGAGCTTCGACAGCGGCTCGCCGAGCACGGCGTCGGCCTCGGCGAACGTCTGCCGCGCGACCTCGAAACGTTCGGTGAGTTCCTTCCCCATCCCTGCGAACTGCGAGCCTTGACCGGTGAACAACATCGCGAGCTTCATCCGCGGGAAGGTAGCAGGCGGCCGCGGAACGTTCCCCCACGCGTTGCCGGCTCCGCCGGCGCACCCGCCTTGCGGCCGCGCAGAGCGCGCGATCGACTTCCCCGATGACCAGAACGGCGTGCGAGCGATGAATCAGGCGTTCCTTGCAGCGATCGACTCCGACGACGTCTCGACGCTCCAGCACTTGCTCGCCGAGCAGCCCGATCTCGCACAGACCCCCGACCAGGACGGTGTCTCGCCGCTGCTTCGCGCGCAGTATCGCCGTCGGGCCGGCGCGGTCGCGGTCCTCCGCGCGCACCTTCAGGATCTGACGTTGCACGAAGCTGCGGCGCTTGGCGACGTCATGACGATTCGCGCGCTGCTCGACGACGGCGCCGACATCGACGAACCGGCGGCCGACGGCTTCACGGCGCTCCACCTGAGTGCGTTCTTCGGTCACGACGCTGCCGTCGAACTGCTGCTCGCCCGCGGCGCCGGTATCGAGATCGACTCGGCCGAGCCGATGCGGCTGCGCCCGTTGCACGCGGCTGCGGCTGGCGGCGTCCTGCGCTGCGTGGAGCTGCTGCTCGCCCGCGGCGCCGCGGCCGACGTTCGCCAGCAGGGCGACTACACGCCGCTGCACAGCGCGGCGGCGGCCGGCAACGTCGAGATGGTTCGCGTGCTGCTCGTGCACGGCGCGGCGCGCGACGCCCGCGCCAGCGATGGGCGAACGCCGAGCGAACTGGCGCGTCAGCGAGGTCACTTCGCCGTCGTCGACCTGCTCGGGCCGTGAGCCGGCGGCGACCGGTCGACCGTCACGCGACGTGACGCCGCGTCACGCGGCGCCAGGTCGCGCCACGTCGCGTCACGCCACGTCAGGTCACTTCGCGGGGGTCGGCGGCGTCGCGGGCTTCTGCGACTCCGCCTTCTCGGCGTCGAGGCGCTGCTTCAGTTCGAGCGCGCGCACCCAGTGCGGGAACGACTCGACGAACCGCTTCTCCTCCGGCGTCGGCGGCACGCCGATCGTGATCTCGCGCGACTTGATGTCGGCGACCCGCTGGTCGCTCCAGCCCTTCTCCGGCGGGAACTCCTCGAGCAGCTTCAGCAGCTTCTCCTCTTCGGCCTTCTTCGCGGCAGCGGCGTCGGCCTCCTTGGACTTCGCCTCCGCGGCTTCCTCGGCCTTCTCGTCCTCGGCTCGCCGCGCCTGATCGAGCTTGTGCTTCGCGATCCGCTGCTGGCGCAGTTCCTCGTTGCGCTTCGCCTCGGCCGCCATCTGCTGCTCGAGTTCCTTCAACTGAACGTCGCTCAGTCGATTCGAGATCCGGTAGTCCTGGATCTCCGCGTACGGGATGAACACGTACGAGTTCGTGTGGTCGAAGTACCAGATCCGCAGCCCGGCATCCTTCGTCAGGACCTGCGTCGGCACGAAGTCGAGTCCGTCGAGTCGCTCGACGAACTGCTCGGCCTTGACGACGCCGACGATCCGGTTGCCGTTCTTCAGGCGGACGTTCACGCGCACGTTGGTGCGGACGACCTTTCCCTCGCGCATCTGGTCGCGTTTCTCGATGACCTCCCGCAGGACGCGCAGCTTTCCGTCCTGGACCGAAGGGGTTCCGCCCTGCGCCGCGAGCAGCGGACAGAGGGAGAGAACGGTGATCGCGAGCGTTTTCGTCAGGTGCATCTCGGGCCTCGTCGGTGCGGCGGACGTCCGTCTATCGGCAGCAACCGCCGATGGCCTGGATCGGATCGACGGCCGGCACGCCGCGTCACTGGATCTCGATGCGCGACAGGACGGCGTCGAACCACGCCTCGTCCCGTTCGAACGCCGCA
>JAEYTU010000231.1 GCA_023433825.1 Planctomycetota bacterium | reverse complement strand
GCCTTGGACTGGTCGAAGCTTGGTCCTGACGGTCCCGCTCGGTGATGTGCGCCTGTCGTCGCAACGGGGATGCAGGATTCACGGTCAGGAGGTCTGGTCACGAATGGGACTCGCCATCAACAAGATGAGCGGACTCGAAACGTATCGCTATGCGGGTGAAGTGTTCGACGACAACGTGGGCGTTGTGGCTCCGCGTGAGCCCTCGCTGCTTCCGGCTATCGCGGCGTTCGGGGACGTAGGCGACTACCGAAGAAGGCTGCGTCGCGTAGACCAAAAGCTCAATGTCACCGCCGCAACCCTCACCAAAGTCACATTCGACTCGGATCGATGGAAAGGCATCGCCGCCGAGCGATACCCGCTCGGACTCCCCGAGCCGCAGACCAACGATCCCACACAGTGGCTCTTCCACGGGCATCCCGCAGGCATGACTGCCGCAGGCGCGGCGGACGCGTCGCCGCTCGGCGTTCCCGATCCGTCGCTTCCGCAGCATCCGTCGCTGCTCTGCCGCACGCCGAATCTCGCCGACGTGCTGCAAGTCGCGACCACGCGCATCCTCGGGTACCGATGGCCGGCCGAGCTCGACGAGACGATGCGTCTCGACCAAGTCCAACGCGCATGGACGGCGCGCAGCGCCGAGCTCCTGTCCTTCGCCGACCGAGACGGGATCGTCTGCCTGCAGCCGATTCGCGGCGAAGCCTCCGCCGCCGATCGCGTGCGCGCGCTGCTGCGCGCCGCGTTCGGCTCCGACTGGCGTCCCGACGTCGAACGGAAGCTCCTCGCCGCCGCCGCCGGCCCGGACGCTGCGCCCGCCGCGTCACTGGAAGACTGGCTGCGCGACCACTTCTTCGCTGCGCACTGCAAGCTCTTCCACGACCGCCCGTTCGTCTGGCACGTCTGGGATGGCAAACCGGACGGCTTCCACGCGCTCGTCAACTACCACAAGCTCGCCGGCAAGAACGGCGAAGGCCGACGAACGCTCGAACTGCTGACGTTCACGTACCTGAACGACTGGATCGAACGTCAGCGGGAGGACGTGCGCGCGAAGGCCCCTGGCGCCGAAGCGCGACTCGCCGCCGCGCTGACGCTGCAGGGCGAGCTCCAGAAGATCCTGACCGGCGAACCGCCGTACGACGTGTTCGTCCGCTGGAAGCCGCTGGACCAACAACCGCTTGGCTGGGACCCCGATATCGACGACGGCGTGCGTCTCAACATTCGCCCGTTCGTTCGTGCCGCCGACGTCAAGCAGAAGGACGCCGGTGTGCTGCGGTGCAAAGTCGGCGTGAAGTGGGGCAAGGACCGCGGCAAGGAGCCGGAGTCGTTGCGACCGCGCGACCAGTTCCCGTGGTTCTGGTCCTGCAACCCCGAGATCCCGGCGCATCGAATCGACTATCGCGCCGCCGCCACTGCGGCATTCGACGGTGTGCGCTGGAACGACCTGCACTACACCCGTGCCGCGAAGGAACTGGCGCGAGGCGTGGCCGGGAAGGAGCGCGCGTGACGGACGTCGCGACGCTCCAGCGCCTGCTCGCGCAGCCCGAGTCCGAGTGGATCGAGTTCAAGCACAACGACGCCGATCCGCAGGACGTCGGCGAGTACCTGAGCGCGCTCGCCAATGCGGCCGCACTCCATGGTCAGGAGGCCGGATGGCTGGTTTGGGGCGTCGAGGACAGCACGCGCGCGGCTGTCGGTACGGACCTCGACCCGCGAGCGCGCAAGAAGGGCAACGAGCCGGTTCTGACGTGGTGGGCGCGCATGCTGGACCCGCGCATCGACTTCGAGTTTCGCGAAGTCCATCTCGACGGCCGACGCCTCGTGACGTTGCGCGTGCAGGCGGCCGCGGGATACCCGGTCGCGTTCTCCGGCACGCGATGGATCCGGATCGGCAGCGCGCGCAAGCGACTCTCCGAGTACCCGGGCAAGGAGCTGTCGCTGTGGAACGCGCTGGCGCGCACGTCGTACGAGCACGGGATCGCCAGGTCCGGCGTCGACGCGACTGCGCTGATGGATCTGCTCGACCATCGCGCGCTCTTCGGCTTGCTGCAGCAGCCCGTGCCGTCCGAGCCGAACGCGATCGCGGCGCGGCTCTGCATCGAGGAACTGGCCGTCGACCGGGGCAGCGGACGCTTCGACATCACGCGCCTCGGCGCGCTGTCGTTCGCGCGTGACCTTCGGGACTTCGGCCCTCTCGGGCGCAAGACGCTTCGTTTCGTCCGCTACAAGGGCAGCGATCGCACGCGAGGTGAGTACGAGCACGAGTTCGTCGGTGGATATGCAGCCGGCTTTGCGGGGATCGTCGGCTACCTCGTCGAGCGCAGCCCGCGCAACGAAGTGCTCGCCCAAGCTCTGCGGCGAGAGGTCCGGATGTACCCCGACATCGCCCTGCGCGAACTGGTCGGCAACGCGCTGATCCATCAGGACCTGACACTGGGCGGAACCGGACCGATGGTCGAACTGTTCGACGACAGGCTCGAGATCAGCAATCCGGGTTTACCGCTGGTCGAGCCGCTGCGGTTTCTCGATCACGCGCCTCGATCGCGGAACGAACGCCTCGCGAGCCTGATGCGACGGCTCGGCATCTGCGAGGAGCGCGGGAGCGGCTTCGACAAGGCGATGGTGTCGCTCGAACTGCTCCAACTGCCGGCGCCCGAGATCCGCGTCGACGATTCACACACGCGCGTCGTGCTGTTCGCGCACCGCGACCTGAAGCGTGGCGACAAGGCGGGGCGGGTGCGCGCCTGCTACTTCCACGCGTGTCTGCGCTACGTGTCCGGCAGGCAGACGACCAACGCGTCGCTGCGCGAACGCCTGGGCTTGGAAGAGGACGACTACACAGTCGTGTCGCGGTTCATTCGCGAGACGATCGAAGCCAGGATGATCAAGCCGGCGGACCCGACCAACCGGTCCCGCAAGTACGCCCATTACGTGCCCTTCTGGGTCTGAGGTTCATGTGACGTCCATGTGCGATGAGCGCGAGCGAGGCCGAGCCAGGGTCGAGGGCCGTTTCGGAACTCGCGTTAGGACCGGTGCTTGTGGGAGGTGGGTCGGCGGGATGCTCATGTGCTGGTCATGTGCAGTTCGGCGGCATCGGCGTGTGTGGGTACGGCGCTGCCGGTCGACGTTGCACGCCAATTCGGTCGGGCTGCTTCGGTCCAGGCGGCACCCCCTCGCAAGGGCGGAGCGTGACGCGTGAAAGCGACCGGAAAGCCAGCAGCGAGCACGTTGATCGACGCGCTCGTTTCGCACCTTCGCGCGCAGGCGAGCACGGCGGATGGCGTCGCAGCTCCCGCGGTCATCTTGTGGACGGACCCCGACCGCGAGTTCGCGAAGGTGATCCCGATCCTGCGAGCGGTCATGCCGGAACTGTTCGTCTACGGGGACTTCGATCCGGCGCAGCGCACGGGACCAGCGATCTGGCTTCGGTGCGTCGTCGATCGCTCGGTGAAGGTCCCCGACCTCCGTGACGACGTGGTGCCCGTTCTCCATCTGCCCGGCGTGAGCCGACAGATGCTGATCTCCGGCGAGGGATGTCCGGAAGAACTCGCACCGCTGATCGACCTCCTCTACCGCGGCGCGCTGTGGCGGCAGCGAGGTGGGCACGACTGGACCGTGTTGGCGTTCTTGACGTCGCCGCAGACGATCGGCCTCGACGTCGCACGAGATGCTTCGACGCGAGCGGCATTGACGAATGCACTGCGGGAGATCGCGGTCGCATCCCTCGAACAACTGCGGCGCGCTGGCAGGCTCGAAGCCGCCGACTTCGAGAGTTTTCTGACGAGCGACGTCACGGGCGATCTGCTGCGGTGGATGGGCGATCCAGCGGGCACGAAGTTGCGCATGGGTACCGAACGATGGACCTCGTTCCGCGGACTGTGCGAGAAGCAGTTCGATCTCGATCCAGAAAAGCATGGCGAGATCGCCGCCGGCGAGCGGATGGGGAAGGCCGAGGGCGCGTGGGAGATCGTCTGGGCACGCTTTGCGGAGGCACCGTCGGCGTTCCCTGGCATTCCCGAGTTGCTGCGACGCTGCCCGCAGTCCCTGTTTACCCCCGACCACTGGCCACAGAAGAACGACAAGGACGAGCAGCGGTTGAACACCGCGCTACGAGATCTGGAAGGCGTGCCACACGCCGCGTCGTGTGACCGGGTCCTCGAACTCGAGGCTGAGCATGGGTCGCGACGGAAGACCGTTTGGGCGCGGCTCGGACTCGCGCCGCTGGCGATGGCACTCGAACACCTCGCGGTGTTGGCCGACGCGGCGCGACGACCACTCGGCGGTAGTACCCCGACGGAGATCGCGCTCGCATACGAGGCCGGCCCATGGCGCGCCGACGCCGCGGGTTGGCGTGTTCTGCAGACGGTCCCGGCCGAACACGACGAGACGGTGCGAGAAGTCGTGCAGCAACTCGCCGAGCCGTGGTTGGCCGAGAGCGCGGAGGCGTTCCAAACCGCGTGGCAGCGCGCGGCACCGCAGATTCGTCGTGAGGACGTCGAGCCGCCCGACGGCGGCTGCCTGCTGTTCGTCGACGGACTTCGCTACGACCTCGGAAGGTTCCTCGGCGAGCGGCTCACGGGTCGCGAATGCCGCGTCGAACTCAGCACGCGGTTCGCCGCGTTGCCGTCAGTCACAGCGACCGGAAAACCGGCGGTGACGCCGATCGCTTCGTCGGTCGCCGGTGGACGGATCGGCGTGGACTTCGCACCGAAGTTCGAGTCGGGGCGTTCGGTCGAAGCCGGCGGACTGCGCGCTGCCGTCGCAGCGAAGGGCTACCAGCTTCTCGGCGGCGAGATTCTCGACTGGCCGGAGCGCGACGACGCGCGCGGCTACTGCGAGTTCGGCGACATCGATTCCCTCGGTCACACCCTCGACGCCAAGTTGCCGCGTCAACTCGACGACGAATTGGATCGATTGACGGAGCGAATCCTGCGTCTGCTCGACGCTGGGTGGCGAAGCGTCCGCGTGGTGACGGATCACGGCTGGTTGTTCCTGCCCCAGGGACTGCCGCGCGCAGAGCTGCCCAAGTTCCTGACCGAGAGCCGTTGGGCGAGATGCGCCGTGATCGCCGGTGAGTCGAGGGTCGACGTTCCGCGTGTCTCGTGGCACTGGGACGCGTCGCAGACCGTCGCCGTCGCGCCGGGGATCGCGTGCTTTCACAAGGAACCGTGCTACGCGCACGGCGGCCTGAGCCTCCAGGAGTGTTTGACGCCCGACCTGCTCGTCTCGCGGGGCGGAACTCGCCTGGTGCAGGCTGTCGTTCGTTCGATCACCTGGCGCGGGATGCGTTGTCTCGTCGATGCCCAGGTCCACGGCGACGACGTTCGTGCCGATCTTCGGTTGCACACGGCCAACGGACTCTCCGTCGCCCAGAAGGTCAAAGTGCTGGACGCGGATGGCTCGGCCAACCTGGTTGTCGCAGACGACGCGCACGAACACGAGGCCCTCGTTCTCGTTCTCCTCAGTCGCGACGGCTCGATCCTGTCCCAGCGAGACACTCGCGTCGGAGTTTCTTCATGACCGTCGAATTGGATCCTCTCGACACCCTCGCGGCCTCGGCGTTCCAGGGCTACCTCGTCCGCAAGGACCTCGTGCGGAAGTACGCGCGGCAGTTCCCGGTGCCGACCTACGTGATCGAGTTCCTGCTCGGTCGCTACTGCGCGAGTACGGATCCGAAGGAAATCGACGAGGGACTCGAGATCGTCGAAGAGCAACTGCGTGGGCGCACGGTGCGCACCGGTGAAGAGGAACTCTTCAAGTCGCGAGCGCGGGAACAGGGAAGCGTGCGCCTGATCGACATCGTTCGCGCGCGGCTCGACGCGAAGAACGACTGTTACCTCGCCGAGTTGCCGAGTCTGGCGCTCAGTGACGTCCAGATCGGCGACGCGCTCGTCAAGGACAACGAGCGGATGCTGACGGACGGCTTCTACGCGGAGGTCACGCTCGAATACGACTCGCTGATCGCGCAGGAGAAGAACGGGCGTCCATTCGTCATCGCAGCACTGCGTCCGATCCAGATGTCGAGTCCGAACGTGCTCGACGTGCTCTGCCGCGCGCGACCGAAGTTCACGACGGCGGAATGGCGCGACCTTCTGCTGCGTTCGGTGGGCTACGAGCCGACAGCGCTCGACGACCGCGCGAAGATGGTCGTGCTGCTGCGGTTGGTCGCATTCGTCGAGCGCAACTACAACCTCGTCGAACTCGGCCCGCGCGGGACTGGCAAGAGTCACGTCTTCCAACAGATCTCGCCGTACGCCCACTTGATCTCCGGTGGCAAGGCGACGGTCGCGAAGATGTTCGTCAACATGTCGAACGGTCAGCGCGGTCTCGTCTGCCAGTACGACGCCGTGTGCTTCGACGAGGTGTCGGGGATCTCGTTCGATCAGAAGGACGGCGTGAACATCATGAAGGGGTACATGGCCTCCGGTGAGTTCAGCCGCGGCAAGGAGAGCATTCGCGCGGACGGCAGCATCGTGATGGTCGGGAACTTCGACGTCGACGTCGAACAGCAGCAGCGCGTCGCGCACCTGCTGAGTCCGCTGCCGAAGGAGATGCGCGACGACACGGCGTTCCACGATCGGATCCACGCGTTTGCGCCCGGATGGGAGTTCCCGAAGCTCAATCAGAAGGTGCACCTGACGGACCGGTTCGGGCTCGTCAGTGACTTCCTGAGCGAATGTTGGACGCGACTGCGGCGCGAGAACCGGCTGACCCAGTTGACGAACCGAGTGTTCTGGGGCGGAGCGTTGAGCGGCCGCGACACCGAGGCGGTGCACAAGACCGTCAGTGGGCTTCTGAAGTTGCTGTTCCCCGATCGCGAGATGCCCGTGTCCGACGACGACCTCGAGTGGATCGTGCGGACGGCGCTGGAGGCGCGCCGCCGCGTGAAGGAGCAGCAGAAGCGTTGCTTGAAGAGCGAGTTCCGCAACACGCAGTTCAGCTACACGTTGGGAGTGGATGGGGTCGAGCAGTTCGTCTCGACGCCGGAACTGCACAGCGACGAGGCGATCGACGAGGACCCGCTACCGCCCGGCCAGGTGTGGGCGCTGAGTCCCGGGGCGGACGGCGGGCCTTCGCTGTGTCGGATCGACGTCACTGTTGGGCCTGGATCGGGCGTGAAGGTGCTCAATCAACCGACGCCGCCGGCATTCCGCGAGAGCGTTCGCGTGGGCGAACAGAACCTCTACACGCGGAGCAAGCAGTTGGTGGGGGACCGCGATCCGCGGAGCCACGAGTTCTCGGTCCAGTTGCGTGCGATGGACGCGGACAAGTCCGGCGCTGGGCTGGGCCTCCCGACTCTCGTCGCGCTCGTCGGTGCACTGCTCGAGCGCAACACGCGTGGCGGAACGATCGTCGTCGGACCGTTGAACCTCGGTGGATCGATCGAGTTGCTGCGCAATCCGGTTGCCATTGCGGAACTGGCCGTCGACAAGCGCGCGGTGACACTACTGATGCCTGTGGCGGCGCGGCGGCAGTTGAACGACCTCCCCGACGAGCTGTGGACGAAGCTCAGCATCGAGTTCTATGGGGATGTCGTAGACGCGGTGTGGAAGAGTCTTGTGGAGTGATTCGCGAATGACGCTGAAGCTGTTGTTGGCCTACGAAACGAGGATCGGCACGTTCTACATCGGCCGTTCCGACGACGGGCGGTTCCATCCTGTGTTCGAGGACGAGTCCTTGGGCAGCTACTGGACGGCCGAGCAGGCAATCGACGACCTCGCGGGCGGACACACTTTCTCGATCAGCAGTGGCGTGGACACCGCCACGCTGGGAATCCCCTCCGACATCGGCGACTGGGAGCGCGTCGTTCGCGCGTGAAACGATGGTGCCAGTCATCTCGCTTTGTCTGGCGAAGTGAAACGAAAGTGCCAGGCACCTTTGTGTCAGTTCCGTTCTGATCCGCGGCGATGCTCCTCGTCGCCCTCGTCGCCTTCGCGTCGGCACTGCTGACGCTGTTCTCTGGCTTCGGGCTCGGGACGCTGCTGCTGCCGGCGTTCGCCGTCTTCTTCCCGCTGCCGGTCGCGGTCGCGGCGACCGGGGTCGTCCACCTGGCCAACAACCTGTTCAAGGCGGCGCTGCTCGGACGGCACACGAACTGGCACGTCTATCTCTGGTTCGCCGTGCCGGGCGCGTTCGCGGCGTTGGCCGGTGCGCTAGTGCTCGACGCGCTGGCCGCGACCGAGCCGCTGACGACCTACGAATGGAACGGCCGCACGCGCGCGATCACGCCGCTCTCCCTCGCGATCGGCGGCCTGATCCTGTTCTTCGCCGTCGTCGAACTGCACCCGCGCGCCAGCGAAGTCTCGTTCCC
>JAEYTU010000154.1 GCA_023433825.1 Planctomycetota bacterium | reverse complement strand
TGATCCCGCTGCGCCGCGCGTCCGCCGACGCCGGCGCTTCGACGACGGCGAACGGACCAGCCGCGAACGCGAACAGATACGTCGGCAGCAGTTCCGACGGCGGAAAGTCGTGACGACGACGGTCGCCGTCGACGTCGCGTGACGTTCCGTCGGTGTTCGCGACGACGTGCCAGTCGGCGGGTGCCTCGATCGACAGCGCGAAGCGCGCCTTCAAGTCGGGTTGATCGAAGCACGGGAACAATCCGTGCGCGTCGGCCGGCACGAGCAGCGTGTAGTAGAAGTCCTCGCCGCTGGCGTCGTCGCGATCGTGCGACAGCGGCGTGCCGGTCGCGGCGACGCGCGAACGCATCTTGGCCGTGAACGTGTTCGTGCCCGGTCGCAGCAAGTCGCCGGGGACGACGACGTGATTGCCGACGCGCGGCAGCGCGACATCGGTCGTGCCGTTGACGACGACGTCGGTCAACGCCTCACCGGCGAAGTCGAGGATCAGCGGTCGTTCGCGCGCGTCGTCGCCGAGCGTGAACCGGAGCGCCGCCGTGCCGGCGACCGACGTCATGCCGCGGTCGAGCACGAACGCGAGGTCGTAGTGAACGTCGCTGACACGCGCCCGGCGTGCCGCCGCGAGTTCAGCGTCGATGCCCGGCTTCGGGTCGCCCGGTTTCGGATCCTGTGGCACCACGGACAACAGTCCTCCGAGGACGATCCCTGCGATCGTTGCGAACATGCTCATCGTGCCGTCAGCGTTCGCCGGCGGCGGGGCCGGGACCGCGACGGCGCTTGCCACGCACGCGATCCGACGTCCCCGCCGCCTTCGCGTGGCCATACGTCGCGCGCGCCGGATCCTCGGGCTCGACGTCGTCGGCATCGCCACCGGTCCGGAGCGCACGTTCGGCTTGTCGGCGGCGCGCCTCGACCGCCTCCGGCGGCGGCTCGGACGGGATCAGCGCCATCTTGTGCTCGCCGATCAGGTCCTTCCGGCCGGCTTCGAGCAGCGCCTTGCGGACCGCGAAGTAGTTCTCCGGCTTGAAGTACTGCATCAACGCGCGCTGCACGACGCGGTCCTTCAGCTTCTTGACGGTCTCGACCGGACGCATCGTCAGTGGATCGAGGCCCGTGAAGTACATGCACGTCGCAATGTCCATCGGCGCGGGGATGAAGTCCTGCACCTGCAGCGGTCGGTAGCCGCGCTGCTTCAAGAACACGGCGAGTTCGATCATGTCGGCGGCCGTGCTGCCGGGATGGCTGCCGATGAAGTACGGCACGAGGAACTGCCGCTTGCCGGCGCGCTTCGACGCCGCAGCGAACTGCTCGGCGAACTCCTCGAACGTGCGCTGACTCGGCTTCTTCATCAGGTCGAGCACTTTGTCGCTGACCGCCTCGGGCGCGACCTTCAACTGCCCGCCGACGTGGTGCTGCGCGAGTTCGTCGAGATAGCGCGGCGACAGGCGTGCGAGATCCATTCGAATCCCCGACGCGATCCGCACCCCGGACACGCCCGGGATCGCGCGCGCGCGCTTCATCAGACCGATCGTCGGCGCGTGGTCGGTGCCGAGCAGCTTGCAGATCGTCGGATGCACGCACGACAGGCGGCGGCAGCGCGCTTCGATCTCCGGCCGCGTGCACCGCATCTTGTACATGTTCGCCGTCGGCCCCCCGAGGTCGCTGACCTGACCCTTGAACTCCGGATCGGCGGCCATCGTCCGCAACTCGCGCAGGATCGAGTCCTCGCTGCGGCTCTGGATGGCGCGACCTTGATGCATCGTGATCGAGCAGAACGTGCAGCCGCCGAAACAGCCACGCATGATCGTCACCGAGTCCTTGATCATCGCGTGTGCCGGAATCGGTTCGCGATAGCTCGGGTGCGGACGGCGCGTGAACGGCAGGTCGTAGATGGCGTCCATCTGCGCCTCGTCGAGCGCGAGCGCCGGCGGATTGACGACCAGCATCCGATCCCCGTGACGCTGGACGAGCCTGCGGCCGTTCTGCGGGTTCGTCTCGTGGTGCAGCTTGCGCGTCATCTCGGCGAACGCGCGCATGTCGGTCACGACGGTGTCGGCGTCGGGGAGCTCGACGGTCGTCTCGTCGCACGCTTCGCCGAAGCGGTGCTCGGGCAGCGTCTCGCGCTTGCCGAGCAGGTAGGCGACACCGCGAATGTCGCGCAACGCGTGCACCGGTTCGCCGGCGGCGAGGCGGCGCACGATCTCGACGAGGACACGTTCGCCCATGCCGAAGCCGAGCAGATCCGCCTTGCTGGAGACGAGGATGCTCGGACGAACGGTGTCCGACCAGTAGTCGTAGTGCGCGATCCGCCGCAGCGACGCCTCGACGCCGCCGACGATCACCGGGACGCCGGGGAACGCCTCGCGACAACGCTGTGCGTAGACGTTCGTCGCGCGGTCGGGACGCAGACCGATCTTCCCACCCGGCGAGTACGCGTCGTCGTTCCGCCGTTTCCGGTTGGCGGTGTAGTGGTTGATCATCGAGTCCATGTTGCCGGCGCTGACCGCGTAGCAGAGGCGCGGGCGGCCGATCGCGCGGAACGCGCTCGCGTCCTGCCACGGCGGTTGCGCGAGGACGGCCACCTTGAACCCATGGCTCTCGAGTGTCCGGCACAGCAGCGCCGCTGCGAACGACGGGTGGTCGACGTAGGCGTCACCGGACACGAAGACGACGTCGGGTTGGCCGAAGCCGCGCGCGCGGATCTCTTCCGCCGTCATCGGCGGGAACGGTGCGGTCGGGCAGGCCATGTGGGGCGGCGGGTGTAAGGGGGCTCGTCGTGGGCGACAAGCGGCTAGGATCCCGCGCCGTGATTCGCCCCGAGACCAACTTCGACGACGCGCTCCGTGCCGAGTTGCGTGCGGTCGGCCTGCGCGCGACGGCGTCCCGACTTGGCGTTCTGCGGTTGTTGCGGGCGGCAGGACGGCCGGTCAGTCACGCCGACATGGAGACGCTGGCCGCGGGCGAGAGCTGGAACCGGACGACGCTCTATCGAAACCTGCTCGATCTGGTCCGCGTCGGCTACGCGCGACGGTTCGACCTCGGCGACCACGTCTGGCGCTTCGAAGCCGTCGAGGCGGCGCCGAAGGAGGCGCACCCGCACTTCGTCTGCAATTCGTGCGGCACGGTCGAATGCCTGCCCGACGTCGCGGTCGCGATCGAGCCCGGCCCGGCGCCGCGCGCGGTCCGCGAGAAGAGTGTCGAGGTGCAGTTGCGCGGCGTCTGCGATCGTTGCGACTGACCTAGGCGAGTGGACCTAGGCGAGTGACCGTTGCGAAGAGCCGTCAGGCGCCCACGCACGCCGCGATCGCGCGCAACGCCGCATCGACGTCGCCGTCGTCGTTGTAGATCGCGACCGACATTCGCAGGCATTCCTCGACCCCGAGCATCGCGAGCAGCGGCTGCGCGCAGTGATGCCCGGAGCGAATCATCACGCCGTGCGCGTCGAGCAGCGCCGCGACCTCGTGCGCCGCGTAGCCGTCGACGGTGAACGCGACGATCGCCGCGCGTTCGCGTGGTGTGCCGACGAGGCGGATGCCCGGCAACGCCGACAGGCCGTGCACGAGTCGATCGACGAGCCGGCGTTCGTGCGCGGCGGCGGCGACGCGGTCGAGCGACTGCAGCCATTCGACGGCAGCCGCGAACCCGAGCACCGCAGCGATGTCGGGCGTTCCGGCCTCGAAGCGGTGCGGCGGTGCGGCGTAGGTCGACCGCTGCGCCGTGACGCGTTCGATCATGTCGCCGCCGCCGTGGAACGGCGGCATCGCCGCCAACCGCTCGCGGCGTCCATACAACACACCGGCGCCGGTCGGGCCGTAGGTCTTGTGCGCGGACAGCACGAGGAAGTCGCAGTCGAGCGCGCGAACGTCGATCGACGTGTGCGCGGTCGCCTGCGCCGCGTCGACGAGGAC
>JAEYTU010000149.1 GCA_023433825.1 Planctomycetota bacterium | reverse complement strand
TCGGTGCACTGACCGGCGTCGCGTTCGACCCCTGTCGCGACGTCGTCTGGGTGACCGATGGACGGCTGACGGTCGGGATGCGAATCGACGTTCCGAACTGCCGCGTCGTCGAGACGCAGTGCTGCCGCCTGACGCTCGGCGTCGAGTACCAAGGGCTCTGCATCAAACCGAGCCAGGCCGCGAGCACCGGCAGCAGCTGCACCGCGGCGATCTGCGCGGCGTGTCCGACGCTGCGGCACGACGTCGTCGGCGATGCGGCGCTCGGCAACCCGGCGTTCAGCTTGAACCTCGAAGACGCACCCGCGAACGCGCGCGCGCTGTTGGCGCTCGGCGTCGGACCGTGCGGTCCGGGACTCGTCGTGCCGCCGTTCTGCGGTCCATTCCATGTCCCGCTCGCACCGACGCTGCCGACGATCGTCGGTCCGTTCGGCACCGGTGGAACCGTCGGTTGCACCGGTCGCGTCGGGCTGACGCTGGCGGTCCCCGCGAACCCGGCGTTCTGCGGACTGACGCTCTCGTCGCAGTGGTTCGGGTTGTGCCCCGGCCCGATCGGCTTCGGAACGTTCGTCTCGAACTGCCAGAGCTGGACGATCAGCGGGACCTGACGCCGGACGGGCGCGCTTGCATTCGGGTCGGGCGTTTTCACAATCCCCGCCTCCCGATCGCGGCCCCTCTCGGGCCGCGCCCCGCGAGCCTTCGCTGATGCGACGACTCGCGGCCCATCGCGCCCCGCACGGAGCCCCCGCATGACGCGTCGAGTCGACGAAATCCTGAGCTGGTACGAGTCCGATCACCCTGGCGTGCTGCGCAACCTGCGCAGCTTGTTGATGACCGGTGAACTCGCCGGCACCGGCAAGCTCGTGATCCTGCCGGTCGACCAGGGTTTCGAGCATGGTCCGGCGCGGTCGTTCGCGAAGAACGCCGCCGGTTACGACCCGCACTACCACTACCAGCTCGCGATCGACGCCGGCTGCAACGCGTATGCGGCGCCGCTCGGGTTCCTCGAGGCGGGCGCGCGGACGTTCGCCGGAAAGATCCCGACGATCCTGAAGCTCAACAACGGTGACTCGCTGCTCGGCGGCGGCGACCCGAAGCCGGCACTGACCGGTTCGGTTCACGACGCGCTGCGACTCGGTTGTGCGGCGATCGGGTTCACGATCTACCCGGGCTCGGCACAGCGGAACGAGATGTACGGCGAGCTGCGCGAACTGACGCAAGAGGCGAAGGACGCGGGTCTCGCCGTCGTCGTCTGGAGCTACCCGCGCGGCAGCGGCATCAGCAAGAAGGGAGAGACCGCGATCGACGTCGTCGCCTACGGCGCGCAGATCGCCGCGCAGCTCGGCGCGCACATCATCAAGGTCAAGCCGCCGACGTCGGAGATCGAGCAGGACGCGGCGCGGAAGGTCTACGAGTCGGAGAAGATCACCGTCGGCACGTTGGCCGATCGGATCCGACACGTCGTGCAGAGCTCGTTCGGCGGGCGACGGATCGTGATCTTCAGCGGCGGCGAGGCGAAGGGGAACGACGACATCCTCGCCGAGGTCAAGGGCATCCACGACGGCGGTGGATTCGGTTCGATCATGGGCCGCAACAGCTTCCAGCGTCCGAAGGCGGATGCGATCAAGCTGCTGAAGAGCGTCATGCAGGTCTACAAGGGCTGACGGCCGATGCGCGGAAACGTCGGCGCGAGCGCGTCGACGACCGCGCAGAAGTCGGAGAGTCGCGTCCGGTAGAGCGCCGCGTCGGTCGGATCCGGTGCGATCCGTTGCAGTGGGTGCGCGCCAGCGAAGCCGTCGACGACGGTCGCCAATGCGAGCGCGGGTTCGGCGATCCGTCGCAACGTCCACCACGCCTGGGTTGCCGCGCCATACGCCGCTGCGTCGGCCGGGACGCCCAGCGCGACGGGTCGATCGAGTGCGGCTGCGACGATCCGACACCACGTCGGACTGCGGCTGCCGCCGCCGGTCAGCCGCACCTCGTCGACGGTGACGCCGAGCCCGACGAGGCGATGGAAGAGTCGTGCGATCGCGAACGTCGCCCCTTCGACGGCGGCGCGCAGCACGTTCGCAGCGGATGCGTTCGATGGCGTCAGCCCGAGGAATGCGCCGGTCGCCGTCGGCAGGTCGGGGCTGCGTTCGCCGGTGAAGTACGGGACGCACAGCACACCCGCGGCGCCAGCGTGTGTCGCGCCGATCGCCGACTCGAACGCGTCGAGGGACGCGGCGAACATCCCGCGCGTGACCTCGGTCGCGACGGTCGCGTTCATCGTGCACCCGAGCGGCAACCACCCGCCGGCGCTGTCGCAGAACGCCGCAACCTCGCCGCCTGGGTCGCAGATCGGTTGCGTCGTGCTGGCGAACACGGTCCCCGACGTGCCGAGGCTGACGACGGCGATCCCATCGCGGACCGCACCACTGCCGATCGCAGCCATCATGTTGTCGCCACCGCCGGTCGCGACCGGGATCCCTTCGCGCAGCCCGTGACGAGCGGCGAATGCCACGCGCAGCGCACCGATCGCCGTCCCGGCGTCGACCAGCGGCGGCAGCATCGCGCGCAGCCCCGGCGCCGTCGCCTCGCAGACGACGTCGTCGAATCGCCGCGCACGAACGTCGAACACACCGGTGCCGGACGCGTCGCCGGCCTCGCATCCGAGGGTGCCGGTCAGGTGCAGGTTGACGTAGTCGTGCGGCAACAGGACATGGCGCAACCGCGCGAAGTGCTCGGGCTCGTGGTTGCGCAGCCACGCGACCTTGCCGGCCGTGAATCCCGGCGGCAGTGCGTTGCCGGTCCGTGCGAACAGCGCATCGGGGCCGCCGACGGCCGCGACGATCGCCGCGCATTCCAACGCCGACGCGACGTCGTTCCAGAGCTTCGCCGGTCGGATCACGCGGTGTTCTGCGTCGAGCGGGACGAGGCCGTGCTGCTGTCCCGAGACTCCGATCGCGACGATGGTGCCGAGGTCGTGCGTGTCGCGAAGCCGCGCGAGGCATCGGTCGATCGCGGCCAGCCAGTCGGCCGGGTGTTGCTCGCTGTGGCCTTGAGGGAGACCGTCGATCGTCGAGAGCGGCGCGCTCGCGCTCGCGGCGATCGCGCCATGCGCGTCGACGAGGAGGGCTTTCACGCCTTGCGTGCCGACGTCGAGGCCGAGGGCGAACTGCATCGCGGCGATCTTCGCGACGCGCCGGGACCCTGCAATACTGCGCGCCATGCGAACGCGACCCGACGTCGTCCTGCTGACCGCCATCGCCTGGGCTGCGTGCGTCGCGCCGTTCGCCGCGCCTGTCGCTGCGCAAGTCGCCGCACCCGAGCGCACGAAGCCCGCCGCGCAGTCCGCCGTGACGCCCGCCGCGCGCGCAACGTCCGACGGACACGGCCG
>JAEYTU010000135.1 GCA_023433825.1 Planctomycetota bacterium | reverse complement strand
GCTCGAAGGACAAAGTCGTCACGAACGTCAAGGATCTCGCCAGCATCCTGCACGGGCTTCGCTCGCAGGGGAAGACGATCGTCCTGACCAACGGCGTCTTCGATCTGCTGCACGTCGGTCACACGCGCTACCTCGAAGACGCGCGCGCGCGTGGCGACTTCCTCGTCGTCGCGGTCAACAGCGATCGTTCGACCGAGGCGTTGAAGGGGAAGGGCCATCCCGTCCAGCCGGACGACGAGCGGATGGAGCTGCTCGCGAACCTCTGGTACGTCGACTACGTGACCGGCTTCGAGGACCCGACGGCCGAAGGTCTGCTGCGGCTGCT
Organism: Planctomycetota bacterium; assembly: GCA_023433825.1. GTDB lineage: Bacteria > Planctomycetota > UBA1135 > UBA1135 > UBA2386 > JAEYTU01. The sequence continues at coordinate 3,700 of JAEYTU010000135.1, read as the reverse complement.
GAAGCCCGACGCCTACGTGAAGGGCACCGACTACACGCTGAAGACGCTGCCCGAGCGCGACGTCATCAAGGAACTGGACATCAAGGTCCACTTCGTCGGTGACAAGAAGACGCACTCGACGTCGAAGCTGATCCAGAAGATCCGCAAGCGAAAGTTCGCGAGCTGAGGAGCTGGGAGGCGATCTCTCCGGATCCCGAACCGTCGATGTGGTCGGACGCGTCGACGCCGCCGTGAAAGTCGTCAAGACGCGGCCTGCCGGGTTCCGATGTCGACCGCGATGTCTTCCGCCGTCGTCGATTCGCCGCGCGAACTGGTGGCCGTGCCGATCGTCGGACTGATCGGCGACGACCCGCTCGTGTTCCCGCTCTACATCGACACCGGCAAAGGGCGGCACGTTCTCTACAAGGACGCGCGCAGCGACTTCGACGAGTCGACGTGTCGGCGTCTGCAGTCGGAGGGCGTCGAGCGCGTGTTCATCCTGTCGACCGACCGCCGCAGCTACCACCAGCGCGCCGAGGAGCGGCTCGACGCACTGTTGAAGGATCGTTCGCTCGGCGTCGAGGCGCGAGGCGAGGTGCTCTATGGCGTCGCGGGTGAGATGGCGGCCGACCTTCTCGCGACGCCACCCGACGCGCCACGCATCGAACGCGCGTCACGCGTGATGTCGGCGACGGCGAGTCTGCTGCTGCGCGAGCCGAAGGCGATGTCGGTGCTGCGTCGCGTCATGCAGGCAGGCGCGGACCTGCGGCGTCATTCGTTGACGGTCGGGTTCCTGTCGATGGGACTCGCGCGCCATGTGCTCGGCGCCGATCCGACGACGCTCGTCCAGGCCGGACTCGCCGGCATGTTGCACGACGTCGGCAAGGTCGGCTTCGAGGACGACGGCGACGACCCCGATCACACGACGCGCGGCGCGAAGCTGCTGCACGGGCTCGGCATGCCGCAGGACATCTGCGACGCGGCGATGTACCACCACGAACGCACGGACGGCAGCGGCTTCCCGCGCGGACTGCGCGGCACGCAGATCCCCGAACTGGCGCGCGTCGTCGGGCTCGTCAACACGTTCGACAAGGTCTACGCGAGTCAGCAGCCGCGCGTCGGCGTGTTCGACGCGTTGCGCATCGTCGCGCAGGTCTATCGCGGCTGCTTCGACGAGCGGCTCGCGGTCGGCCTCGTCACGATGTTCAAGAGCTGACGCGCGCGGCCACCGGATCAGATCGCTTGCGCGCGGCGCTCACGCATAGATGCCGCGGAGACGCGTCGTCGTCGCGACGCGATCGACACCGAGCATGTACGCGGCGATCCGATTGCTGACCTCGAACCGCTCGGCCATGTTCACGACGTCGTGGAACGCGTCGACCATGACCTTCTCGAGGCGCTTGTCGACCTCTTCCTCGGTCCAGAAGTACCCCATGCGGTCCTGGACCCATTCGAAGTACGACACGGTGACGCCGCCGGCGTTCGCGAGGATGTCCGGAATGACGAAGACGCCCTTCTGATCGAGCACGCGGTCGGCGTTCGCGGTGACCGGTCCGTTCGCACCCTCGACGAGCAGCCGCGCCTTGATGTTCGCGACGTTCTTGCTGGTGATGACGTTCTCGGTCGCGGCCGGCACCAGGATGTCGACCGGCAGTTCGAGCAGTTGCGCGTTCGTGATCCGATCGCCGGCGTCGAACCCTTCGAGGCTCTTGTGCTTCTGCAGATGCTGACGAAGTGCTTCGGCGTTCAGCCCACGCTCGTCGACGATGCCGCCGCGAATGTCGGAGATCGCCGTGACCTTGACGCCCATCCGCGCGAGCAGCACGGCCGAGATCATTCCGACGTTGCCCGCGCCTTGGATCGCTGCCGTGCACTGCTTCGGATCCATGTCGAGCCGCTTCAGCGCCTCGCGCGTCGCCAGTTGCACGCCGCGCCCGGTCGCCTCGATGCGTCCCGCCGAGCCACCGAGTTGGATCGGCTTGCCGGTCACGATCGCCGTGTCGAAACGACGAACGTGCATCGAGTAGGTGTCCATGATCCACGCCATGACCTGACCGTCGGTGCCCATGTCGGGCGCCGGCACGTCTCGATCCGGACCGAGGATGTCCATGATCCCGGCGATGTAGCGTCGCGTGATGCGCTCCATCTCGTTCCGCGAGAGGCGCGTCGGGTCGCAGATGACGCCGCCCTTGCCGCCACCGAACGGCACGTTGACGACGGCGCACTTCCACGTCATCCACGCGGCGAGTGCGCGCACTTCGTCGAGGTTGACGTTCGGTGCGAAGCGGATGCCGCCCTTCGCCGGGCCGCGCGAAGTCGAGTGCTGCACTCGGTAGCCTGTGAACACCTGCAGCGTGCCGTCGTCCATGTAGACGGGGATCGCCACCGTCATCTCACGGTCCGGCGTCTTCAGGATGTTGTAGAGACCAGGGTCGAGACCGAGTTTGGCGGCGGCCAGGTCGAACCTGGCGTGCATGGCCTCGAATGGATTCTCTTCGCCGAGGACCTGATTGGGATTCATCTGCGATTCGGTGACGTGTGCGGCGCTGCAGACCGTGGGCGCCGGACTCTAGCTATGCGTGCGAGCATCGGCAAGAAACGCGCGCGCGGCCTCGTCTCGACATGAGGCCGTCGTTCGAAGTCGTCGCGGGCGCTGCGCAACTCGCCGCCCGACTCGGCTACCGCAGCGCCGAGGACGTCGTGTTCGACCCGCGTGGTTGCACGGTTCGGTGTGTTCCAGACCGCCGCGTCGTCATGCAGTCGTGCGACTCGGAAATCGTCTACCGGAAGGTCTGGCGCGGTCGTCGCGCCGCGTTCGCCGAATGGGATCGGCTGCACGACCTGTCGCGTCTCGGCGTCCCGACGCCGACACCGGTCTGTCTCGCCGTGGTCGGTCGCAACGGCGCCGTCGTGACGCGCGCCGTCGCCGGCCGCCCGATCGCGGCGTGGTTGCGAGACGTCGCCGCGTCGGCGTCGGCGATCGAACGCGCACGATGGTTCACGTTCGTCTGTCAGCGCGTCGCGCCGACGATCCGCGCACTGCACGAGAGCGGTCGCGTGTATCGCGACCTGTACTGGAACCACGTGTTCGCGTCGGGTGCCGACGCCGATGCCACCGTCACCTGGATCGACGTCGAACGTGTCTTCGCGCCGAAGTGGCGGCACCGCCGGTGGTGGATCAAGGACTTCGCCGGTCTGCTCGCATCGCTTCCGGATGGCGTCGACTGCACGACGCGCGAGGCGCTGCGATTCCTGCGGGCGTGCGGCGGCGACCTCGATCTCGCGCCGGCGATCGCTGCCAAGGCCGGACGGATCCGCGCGCGCCGCCCCCGTTACGGGTGATGCGTCCATGCGCCGCACGTCCGCGGCGGCAACGAACGTGCGACGAAGGAATGGTCCGGTCCTCGTAAGCCGGGTTCTGGTCCCGCCGAGGCGGTGGCGACCATTTCTCTAGCAGCGCCTTCGCAGACGCCGTCCAACGACCAACCCGAGGGCCTGGGCGCGGGCAGCGCGACCCTCCTATTCGGTCTTTCTCCAGGTGGGGTTTGCCGTGCCGGAACGGTCGCCCGCTCCGCGGTGAGCTCTTACCTCGCCGTTTCACCCTTGCCGTCGCCGGGATCGCTCCCGACGCAACGGCGGTCTGTTCTCTGTGGCACTTTCCCTGTCGTTGTGACGGTGGGCGTTACCCACCACCTTGCCCTGTGGAGCCCGGACTTTCCTC
>JAEYTU010000057.1 GCA_023433825.1 Planctomycetota bacterium | reverse complement strand
GCTCTGGAGCGCGGCCCGGGTCGCGCTGTCGGCGCTCCAGTCGAGCTTCGCGCCCGGCCTCGAACCGGATGCGATCCCCGACGTCGACGAGATGAAGCAGTTCGTCTCGGGGCTCTCGCTCGACGTGAAGGTCGACGCCGACGGGATCGCGTTCTCGCAGCGGCAGCCGCTCGGCCTCGGCAGCATGTTGGCGGCGTTCGGCACGCTGCTCGACGCGGGGCTCGAGATGGCGTCCGACCAAGCGAAGACGACGAGGCAGGCACCCGCGTCGGGCGGGGCGGAGCAGCCCAAGCGCCGGATCTTCTGATCGGAACGACGCTGGCGCGCGTCGTCGTCGGCGCGCGTCAGCCGAGTTCGAACTGACGCTTCGCGTCGACCTCGTCGCGGTTGACCGCGACGAGCGCCTCGGCGAGCCGGTGGATCAGCGGGTAGTCGCCGCTGAGTGCCGTGCGCAGCTGACGCATCATCTGGATCGCCATCCGCAGCGTCCGGACGACGTCGCCACCGTCGTTGCCGAGCATCCGCTGCATCTCGGTCATCGACGCGCCGCGACTCCACGAGTGGATCGCCGGAACGATGCCGAAGTCCGGCAGCTTCAGCGTCGCCGGAAGCCCCTGCTTCGCCTCGGCGACGGCGAACCGGCGCACGGCGGATTCGATCCGCGGCAGGCACGGTCCGAGCAGCGCACGCGCGCGCACCGGACCGTCCTCGTCGCCGCGCCGTTCCTCGTGCACGAGCGCGGCGAACGTCGCGCTCAGTTGGTGGATGTCGAGTTCGTCGAGCACGCCGTCGAACAGCAACTCGGTGACCTGGATCTCGTAGCCGTTGATCTGCTGTGCGATCCGACCCCGCGGCATCAGTCCCTGCGCATCGAGGAAACCGGTCTCACGGAGCACGGCGATCCGTGCGCGCAACGTCCGCCGCGCCTCCTCGCGCCGCGCGTCGCGGCTCTTCTGACTGCTGCCGGCGGCTTGGAACGCGGCGAACGACTGGTCGTACGCGTCGACGAGACTCTCGCCCATCCGGACGTAGAGGTTCAGGATCGTCGAGTACGACAGGTTGAAGCGCGACGTGATCGGCTCGACCTTGCCGCCGAACAGATCCGCCAGCGGCGCGTTCTCCAGGTCTTCGTCGTCGAGGATCGAGATCACGAGGCCTTCCGAGTCGAGCCCCTGCCGACCGGCGCGCCCGGCCATCTGCATGTAGTCGCGCGTTCGCATGTAGTCGAACGAGACACCGTCGAACTTGCGCAGGCTGTCGAACACGACCGTTCGCGCCGGCATGTTGATCCCGAGCGCGAACGTCTCGGTCGTGAACAGCAACTTCAGCAGTCCCGACGTGAACAGCCGTTCGACGACTTCCTTGTGGATCGGCAGCATCCCGGCGTGGTGGTAGCCGGTGCCGCGTTGCGCTCGCCGCAGGATCATCGCCAGCGCGGGATCGGTCGCCGGGTTCAGCTCGAAGCGGTTGCAGATCTCGTCGAACAGGACTTCGAGCCGCCGGCGTTCCTGCTTCGTCAGCAGATCGCGATGCAGGTTGCGCTCGGCTTTGATCTCGCACTCCTTCCGGCTGAAGCAGAAGAACAGCACCGGCATCAGGCTCTCGTTCTGCATCTCGTCGAGAACGACGACGGTCGCCTGCGCCGTGTTGCGCCGTGGTCCGCGCCCACGATCGCGATCCCGCGCCCCGCGTCCGCGCCGCGGTTTGGCCGCGCCGCTGCGCGCCGAGCGAATCGCGCGCTTGCGCTGCGCGAGGTGGAAGAACCCGGCGTCGAGATGGAACAACCGATGGTCGAGCGGCACCGGTCGCTTGTCGTGTCGGATGACTTCGAGCTCGTGCGGGCGGATCGACGCGATCCATTTCCCGAACTGCGTCAAGTTCGCGATCGTCGCGGACAGGCCGATGAAGCGGACGTGCGGCGGCGCGAAGATCAGGCTCTCCTCCCAGACCGTTCCGCGTTCGACGTCGTCGAGGAAATGGATCTCGTCGAAGATCACGAAGTCGACCGTGTCGAACCGCCGTGGATCCTCGAACACGGCGTTGCGGAAGATCTCGGTCGTCATGATCACGACCGGCGCCGTCGCCTCGAGCGTCAGGTCACCGGTCATCAGCCCGACGTCGAGTCCGTCGGCCTTGAAGTCGCGGTACTTCTGGTTGCTGAGTGCCTTGACCGGGCTCGTGTAGATCGCGCGCCGGCCCTGACGAACCGCGGCTTCGATCGCGTACTCGGCGACCAGCGTCTTGCCGGCACCGGTCGGCGCCGACAGCAGCACGTTCATGCCGGCGCCGATCGCCTTGACCGCTTGGATCTGGAACGCGTTGAGGGTGTAGCCCTTGAACTGCATGGTCGCGGCGTCGCGGTCGGTCGTCCCGCGGACGGCGCATCCTGCCGTCGGCACCACAGCGAAGCGAGGCGGATTCCCCGGCCGTGGCATCGAGATCCTGCGTTGAGTCGGCTCGATGCGTCGCTATGCTCCGCCGCGTCTCGTACAGCTTCGAGCATTCAAAACTTCAGGGAGGTGGTCATGGAAAAGACCGAGACGAACTTCGGTGTCTTCGTCCAACGGCATCTGTCGCAGATGAAGGTTCTCGCGCGACTCGTCGAACACGAACTGGGAGCCGCGAAGGGCGCCAAGGACGTGACGATCGAACGCGACCTCGTCGAGAACATCCTCGACGCACTCGAGATCTTCATCGAGGACTTCGACCGCTCGAACGGCGACGCACGGACGTCGAAGCCGGTCGATGCGAAGCCTGCTGTCACCCGTCTGAACTGACCGTTCACCCGCGGACAGGTTCGACTTTCGGCTCCCGCGCGACGATCTGCGGCGCTTCGCGACGCGGACGTTCGCGCGACTTTCGACGGCGTCGGTGGCTCGTGGATCTCGATCCTGACCCCGGCGCCGCACTGCAACCGGACGTCCGTTCGCCATGAGTGCATCGCAGTCCACGGCAGGCACGTCGCCGCGCCTCCGCGCGCTGCAGATCGTCGTCCTCGTGGCGTTCGTCGCGACGGTATGGTTTGCAGGGCCCAAGGCGTATCGCGTTCTCGCAGCACGACTTGCACCAGACCCGGCGCGCGGTCCGCACGTCGAACTCGATCGCGTCGGCTTCCTGGCCGTCCCCGATTGGCTCGACCGTTCGCTGCTCCGCAGTGTCGCGACCGAGCTCTCGACCGTGTTGACCGGCGAGGTCGCGTTGCACGACGAGGCAGCGCTGCGTGAGCTCCGCAACCGCTTGACGGCACTGCCGTGGGTCGCCGACGCGTCGTTCCAGCACTCGTACCCGCGCGGACTGCGCGCCGAGATCGTGCTGCGTCGTCCACGGCTCGCCGTCCGGATCGTCCGGCCGGGTCCCGACCCCGAGAACGTCGCGACGACGGCCCTCGTCGACGACGCCGGCGTCTGGCTTCCGCCGGTGCAGACGCTGACGCCGCTGCCGTACGTCTCGCTGCCGACCCTCGACACGCCGATCACGTTCGGCGCGGCCTGCACGGACCCGTTCGTCCGCGCCGCACTCGGTGTGGCCCTGGAATGGACGCAGCACGTCGCGCCGCTGCTCCGCGCCGCACCGACCCTCGTGGCCGTCGACCCGGCCAACCTCGGGCGGCGCTACATCGCCGATCCGGCGCGCGCGCAGATCAGCGTCGGTCTCGCGACGGCGGACGGAACGACGGCGTGGTTCGACTACGACCATCCGGTCGACGCGGCCGATCCGCGTGTCGAGCCGACCGTGCGCGCGAACATCGTCGAGCAGATCCTCGGCGAGTATCCGGGCCTGCGCGGCCTGCGCGGCGGTGATCTCCGGTTCGTCAACACGTGGCGCAAGTATCTGCTGCCACGTCCGTGACCCGGGTCGGCACGCGGAAGCGACGACACCTCCCACCTGTGCGCTTCGCGGCTACGTTCCCCGTCGTGACGGACCCATCGCGGCCTGCGATGGGCCGCAAGTGTCGCGAATCCTCGCGGCCCGCAACAGTTCTCGAGGTCCGTTCGTTGGCGACGGTCGTTTGGTCGCGGCGCATGGAGCGGCTCTGGAGGCCCCAGGAGACACGTCTCGTCCCATCGCGGCCCGCGCGAGATCGGCCTCCGCGCGCAGCGCGGAGGC
>JAEYTU010000028.1 GCA_023433825.1 Planctomycetota bacterium | reverse complement strand
CGCGCTCCGCGCCGCCGCCTCTGCGAAGCGACCCTGCGCTGTGGCATCGCGAGTCGCGCCGAGCAGCAGCGCGGCTACGGCAGCGAACGCGACGACGCCTCGCACGCGCGGCGACGACATCGCGATCACTTCGTCGTCCGCGCCTTCAGCGCGCGATCGATGCGCGGCAGCATCTTGCGGATCGCTTCGTCGAGGGCGAGGCGCAGGATCTTGCCCTGCGAGTCCTGGTCGACGCGCAGGTCGGCGTCGCCGGTCGCGTTCGAGCCGAGGATCGCGATCCCCTGCGAACGGATCGAGTCGGTGCGCGTGAACTCGCCGAACTCGGCGGCGACGACGGAGCCGGTCGTCGGGTCGACGAGGCGCAGATCGACGCCGCACTCGACCTTCACGGTCGTGCTCTCGTCCTTCCAGTCGCCGATGCCGGCGGCGCTGTTCGTGCCGGGGATCGGCAGGCGGCCCAGCGACAGGCCGCTGCTCGTCCGCTCGGACTTGACGCGGAGGTTCGTCACGCGGCCGAGCAGCAGGTAGTCGACGCCGCGGACCTGCGCCGGCTGCGCCATCTCACCGGCCTTGACGATCCCCTCGAGACCCTGCTCGTCGAGCAGCTTGCTCAGTTGCGCGCGCTCGATGACGTCGAAGCGTTCGGTCCGGACGGCCAGCGTCGACGCCTGATCGGCGGCGAGGTCGGCCAGATCCGCGCCGAGGCTGCGGTCCTTGACCGCGAAGGCCGGGATCCCGAGGCGCGCCGTCGCGAGCCCGGACGGCGGCGGCTCGTAGACGCCGACCATCTTCGTCAGTTGGTCGGCGGCGGCCGATTCGCTCGACGACGCACAGCCACCGAGGGCCGGCAGGACGAGCAAGGGAAGGAGGGCGGGAACGAGGGCGAATCGCTTCGAGCGCATGCGTGACGACCGTGGGACCGGGACTCCGGCCCGAGCGGTCGCCCGGGCCGACGGGCGCCGAAGCGACGCCCACGGACCCGGAGCGGCAGAACGGCGCGAGCCACACCCGACGCGGCGAGGAATCTGTGCGGCGGGGTGTTTCGCGCGGCGTCAGCGCGGCGCGTCGGCCGTGACGCCAGCCACGGCGGCGACGTAGGCGCGCCACTCGGCCTCGAGCCGTTCGCGGTCGATCGCGCCCGGCGTCGCGGCGACGTCGAACGCGACCAGCCGGTACCGCAGCACGGCCGTGGCGTCCGTGGTCAGGTCGAGCGGGACGCACGGCCCGAAGCGGCCGTAGGCGCGCGTCGAGGTTCGCGCATTCGCCGGCGTCGCCGCCGACAGGATCGCGACGATGTAGTCGCGACCGCCGACCGCGAACGCGCCGGCGATCCACGGGCACGCCGACCAGACGTCGTTGCCCTCGGCGTTCGCGACGGCCGGACGCAAGAACGTCGTCTTCGTCGCCTCGACGTCGGCGACGGCGCGGAACTGGAACCCGGCATGGTGCGGGTCGCCGCGCAGCGCGACCGGCGCGCCGCCGGCACGGAGGCGCAGTTCGAAGTCGACGACGGTGTGCCCTTCGTCGCCGGCGACGACGCGCCAGCACCGTTCCTCGACGACGACGACGTTGCCGTCGCGGTCGCACCAATGGAGCCGCGCGCCGTGCGCTCCGTCGGTCACGCCGCCGACGCTCGACCGCGCGACCGGCCCGTCGTAGCGCTGCGACTCGCCGTTGCGGCCGTGCCAGAAGTCGAGCCGCCGCCCGGCGACCTCGACCTGATTCCAGGCCGCCGAGATCCCGCGATGGTGCGGATAGAGACCGCCGGTCGCCTTCGTCAGCGGCGTTCGCGTGCCGGGTGCGAACAAGTGGTGGAACGTCTTGAACGTCGCGTCGTGGCGCGCCGCGTCGTAGCCGTGGACCAGCGTCACGACGTCGTCGCTGCGCGGTGGCGCGGTGCCTTGGCATGCGGTCAGCGTGGCGATCGTGACGAGCAGCGAATGGCGGAGCGGGGGGCGTGCGCGCATCGGCGCACCGTAGCCGCCGGCTTGTCCGGCCGCGCCCGCACCGTTCGACTGTGCCGATGCGCACGGCTCCGCTGCCCGCCTTCGCTCTTTGCCTCGCGATCGGCTGCGCCGCGTCGTCGGCGTTCGCGCAACGCGGGGATCGCGCCAACGATCCGCAGCCGGAGCCGACGTTCGACCTGCCGCCGCCGGCGCCGCTCGATCCAACCGAGGCGCGCGCGGCGTTCACGCTGCAGCCCGGGTATCGGATCGAGGCGTTCGCGACCGAGCCGATGGTGCAGGCGCCGGTCGCGCTGGCGTTCGCGGCCGATGGCGCGGCGTGGGTCGTCGAGATGCGCGGCTACATGAACGACGTCGACGCCGGCGGCGAGGATCAGCCGATCGGGCGCATCGTCGTGCTGCGCGACACCGACGGCGACGGCCGCGCCGACGTCGCGAAGACGTTCCTCGATGCGGTCGTGATGCCACGCGCCGTGTTGCCGATGCGCGGCGGCGCGCTCGTCGTCGTTCCGCCGCTGCTGGTCTGGTGTCCCGACGCGGACGGCGACGGTGTCGCGGATCGGATGGAGACCGTCGTCGGCGGGTTCGACGCCGGCCTCTCGAACCCCGAGCACGCCGGGAACGGCCCCGTCGTCGGGTTCGACGGTTGGATCTCGTTCTGCAACTACCCGCTCGCGCTGCGTCGGGTCTCGAACTCGGCGTGGGCGACACGCGCGACGTTCGGTGGCGGCCAGTGGGGGCACGGGCCCGACGACTTCGGGCGGTTGTGGTTCGACTACAACAGCGACGGTCTGCGCGTCGACGTGCTGCCGTCGCATCTCGCGCTGCATCGGACGCTCGGCGCGATGCCGGGACTGAACGTGCAGGCGCTGCGCGATCAGTCGGTGTTCCCGATCCGCGCGACGCCCGGCGTCAATCGCGGCTACCAGAAGGGCCTGTTGAAGGACAACCGGCTCGCCGTGTTCACGGCGGCGTGCGGCGTCGTCGTCGATCGCGGTGGCGTCGTGTCCGACGGCGACGCGTTCTTCTGCGAGCCGGCCGGTCACGTCGTCCGGCGTTGCGAGGTCGCGTGGGACGCGACCGGGCGGCCGACCGCACGCAACGCCTACGCCGGTGCCGAGTGGCTGGCGTCGACCGACGAGCGCTTTCGGCCGGTCAACCTCGCCGTCGGTCTCGACGGCGCGATCTACGTCGTCGACATGTATCGCGGCGTGCTGCAGCACCGGAACTTCGTCACGACGTGGCTGCGCAAGCAGATCGTCGCGCGCGAACTCGAGACGCCACTCGACCGCGGGCGGATCTGGCGTGTCGTTCGCGAGCTGGCGGGCGAACGTGTGGACGCGCCGCGCGGCGTCGCCGGTCGTTCGGAGGCCGAGTTGGTCGCGCTGCTGACCGATCGCAACGGCGTCGTGCGCGACCTTGCTCAGCAGGCGCTCGTCGACGTCGGTTCGGGCATGGCCGATGCGACCGTCGCCGCGCTCACGCGATTGGCGACGCACGGCGAAGACGCACGGTGGCGACTGCACGCGCTGTGGACGCTCGCGCGAACCGGGCGGCTCGCCGCCGACGCGTGGCGCGCGCGGCTCGCCGATGAGCATCCACAGGTTCGCGCCGCGGCACTTCGGATCGCGTTCGACGAACGTCCGCCGACCGTCGACGAGGCGGCGGCGACAGCGGCGATGCTGGCGGCACTCGACGACGCGTCGATCGAGGTGCGCCGCATCGCGATGCTGCTGGCCGCGCGGGTCGCACCGAGCGACGACCGCGTGTTCGCAGCACTGCTGCGCGACGGCGGCGACGCGATGGTGCGCGGCGGGTACCTGATCGGGAACGTCGGTCGCGAACTCGACGTGCTGCGCAAGCTGGCCACCGAGTGGTCGGACGCCGCAGTGCCGACGTTCGCGAAGCCGCTCGTGACCGATCTCGCGCGCGCCGTCGTCAAGGGCGGCGACGCGCAGCGCGTCGCGGCGCTGCGCGACGTTCGCGAGCCGGCGTGGCTGGTCGCCGCGATCGCGAGCACGTTGCCGAAGTCGACCGCACCGGCACCGGCGCTGTCGGCCGAGCAAGCCGCGCGGTTCGAGCACGGGCGCAAGCTCTACGCCGTGCACTGCGGGATCTGTCATCAGCCGCAGGGGCAGGGCCTCGAAGGTCTCGCACCGCCGCTCGCCGAGTCGGAGTGGGTGACCGGGTCGGAGGCGACGTTGATCCGCATCGTCCGTCACGGCCTCGTCGGGCCGATCGACGTGCGGGGCAGGCGCTACGAGCTCGCGATGCCGGGCCTGCCGCACCTGCGCGACGACGACGTCGCCGCGGTGTTGACGTTCGTCCGTCGCGAGTTCGGCGACGGAGCGGCGCCGGTCGAACCGGCGACCGTCGGCGCGGTGCGCACGACCGACGGTGGGCGATCGACGCCGTGGACGGCGGACGAACTCGCGAAGGCGAAGTGACCGACCGACGGCGTCGACCGACGCTCGTCAGAAGCGGATCGGATCGGTGAAGGCCGAGAACCGTCCGGTCGCGAGATCGAACGTCAGACCCGCACCGTGGAACGGAATGCCGAGCAGGGTCGGGAGGTTCGGCACCGATGGCAGCGCGGCCTCACGGTTCGCGCCGACCTGTGTGATGAACACTCCGGGGATCGACAGCCCGGCGAGCGTGAACTGGTCGAGTGCGAGTTGGACCGTCAGCCCGAGCGGGTCGAGCGCGAACGGCGGCGTCGTCCCGCTGGCCGAGATCAGCAGCGCGACCGGGTTGCCGACTTCCGACGGCGGGAACTTCGAGAACGCGAACCCCTGGTTCTGCG
>JAEYTU010000669.1 GCA_023433825.1 Planctomycetota bacterium | reverse complement strand
GTGTAGGTCCGCACGCCGGAGCCGAGGTGTCGCGCGAGCAGCGCCGCCGTCGTCGACGAGTCGACGCCGCCCGACAGGAACGCGCCGACCGGCACGTCGGCGACGGCTTGCCGCTCGACGGCGCTCTGCAACCGCGCCAGCAACTCGGCGCGGGCCGCGTCGTCGTCGTCGACGCTTTCGCAGCCGGCGCGGTCGTGCACGTGCCAGCGCTCGACACGGACGCCACCGCGCTCCAGCACCAAGCGCTCGCCGGGGCCGAGCTTCTGGACGCCGCGCCAGAACGTCCACGGCGCCGCGACGAAGCGGTACCGCAGGAACAGGTGCACACCGACCGGTTCGACGTCGCGCGGCGCGTTCGGATGCGCGAGCAGCGCGCGCGGCTCGGACGCGAACAAGAGCCGCCCGTCGTCGAACGACCAGTACAGCGGCTTGATGCCGAGCCGGTCGCGCGCGAGCAGGACGCGCTCCTCGTGCCCCTTCCGCCGGTCGTGGATCGCGAACGCGAACTGGCCGCGCAACCGATGCACGACGTCGACGCCGAACCGCTCGTAGGCGGCGAGCAGCACCTCGGTGTCGCTGCGCGTGACGAACACGCGCCCGTCGCGCGCCAACTCGTCGCGCAGTTCGCGGAAGTTGAAGATCTCGCCGTTGAACGTCACGACGACGTCGCCGGCCGCGTTCGCCATCGGCTGCGCGCCGCCTTCGAGGTCGAGGATCGACAGCCGCCGGTGGCCGAAGCCGACGCCGGGCGCCGGCAACACGACGCCGCCGCCGTCCGGACCGCGGTGCACCAACGTCGCCGTCATCGCCTCGACGACGCTGCGTTCGACGCTCCGCCCGCTCGTCTCGACGACGCCTGCGATCCCGCACATGTCAGTTCGCCCGCGTCGAGAACACGACGTCGGGGACGACCTGCGCGAACCCGTCCGCGGCGACGGCCGGGATCTCGACGCGGTCGGCGTAGGCGTCGTTCGCGCGCTCCTTCTTCGTGACGTCGGGCGGATGGTGCATGTGGAACGTCAACGCCGAGTTCCAGGTCGACCACGGCCGCACGCCGACGCGCTTCAGCCGCTCGCGCAGGTCGCCGTCGGCGCGCCCCCAGCCGCGGAACAGGTTGTCGTAGCCGTTCACGCGCACGAACCCGCTGCGCGGGATCACCATGTTGAGGCCCATCACGTGCGGTCGGCCGGCCTTGCGCACGAACACGTAGAACTGGTGCTTCCAGTGCTGGAAGCGCAGGCGACGGCGGTCCTTCGCCGTCAGTTGCCGCTCGTGGTCGCCGGCCGCGATCCGCGCGTCGTCGATCGTCGCCGTGTACTCCGGCGACAGCCGCAGGAACCCGCCACACAGCAGTCGCTGCGACGTGAACGCGGCGGCGTGACGTTCGAGCAGATCGGCCGCCGGCAGGCAGTCGGCGTCGGTGAACAACATCGCCTCTTCGCGCGCTGCGTGGACGGCCTTGTTGAGGATCGCGGCGCGTCGGTGCCCTTCGCGCGCGTGCCGCACGTGGACGACCGGGTAGCGCAGCTCCGGCGCGAGTGCGCGGACGAGGTCGTCGGTGCCGTCGGTCGAGCCGTCGTCGGCGAGGACCATCTCGAAGTCGCCGCGAACGCGTTCCCACGCCTTCAACGCACGTCCGAGGAAATGGCGCCGCTCGAACGTGTTCAGGATGACCGTGAACCGCATCGCGCGGCGCATCGTCGCGACGTCCCGACCGATGTCAAAAGCGCGTTCCGTTGCGGCGCGCGCGACGAGTCCGTAAACCGCGCGGCTTGTCCGGCGCGCCAACAGGGTCTGCAACAGGGTCTGCACGAAGCGAACGCATGCTGCCGGCCCGGCTGTGGCTCGTCGCCGCGTCGCTGTACCTCGCGATCGCGCTCGGCCTGTCGATCGCGCGCACGGCGCATCAGGAACAGGACGCCGCGTACTACTGCGAAGTCGTCGGGCGGCATCTCGACGGTCACGGGTTCACGAGTCTCGCCGATCGCCGCGGACCCGGTCCGCCGACGCCATGGCCGCAGGAGTTCCGCGCCGCGAACTACTGGCCGCACGTGCTCGCGATCCCGGCGTCGGTGACCGGCGAAGTCGAACGGACCGGCGCGATCGTCAACCTGCTCGGGCTGATCGGAACGCTGTGGCTCGTCGCGGCGGCGCTTCGGCGCGGGCTCGGTGTGCCGGCGACGCTCGCCGCCGTCGTCGTCGTCGCGATGTTCACGCACAAGGTCGCGGCGCGCGCGGCGACGCTGCCGGAGACCGACGCGTTCTCGCTGCTGCTGAACGCCGGCTGCGTCGCGGCGCTGCTGGCGCGGCGCCCGTTCGTCGCCGTGGCGGTCGCGCTGCTCGCCTGCGCGGTGCGATTCCAGAACGTCGCACTCGTGTTCCCGCTGCTTGCCGTGCTCGGTGCGCGCTGGCCGCGCGCGAGCGGTATGGCCCTGTTCGGCGGCATCGTCGCTGGATTCGTCGTCGCCGGCGCGGCGGCGTTCGAGGGCCTCGGCGTGTTCGTCGACCCGTTTCAGCGCGGCTCGGCGTTTCGAACGCTGCGGTTCCTGTTCGTCCCGGCCGTCGTCGGGCTGTGGCTCGCTCGGCACGACGCCGGCTTGCGGCCGTTCGTCTGGCTCGCCGTCGGCCATCTGCTCGTGATCCTCGCGAACCCGGATCCGACGAGTGGCGGCGAGTTCCTGTTCGGCGGCCGTCACGGGTTGCCGCTGCACGTGACGGCTGCGGCGGGTGCCGCGGTCGCGATCGCACGGACGTCCGGTGCGGCGCGGATCGCGCTCTCTCTGCTGCTCGTCGGAGCGCTCGCGGACAACCTGCAGCGTCCGATGCGCGACGCCGCCGCACGCGTCGAGCGGACGGCGATGCCGTCGTTGGAGCCTCTGCTCGGGTGGCTGCGCGAACACCCGTCCGACTCGCGAATCGTGCTGTCGTGGGACGCCGACGTCGTCGCGCACGAAGCGAAGACGAAGACGGTCCATCTGCGCGGCTTCCCGGAAGTGTTGGCGGCGCACGGCGACGCGGCGTTCGTGCACGAACTGCGGCGGCGCGGCGTCACGCACGTCGTCTTGACGTGGATGGAGAAGGACGTGCTCGACGGGTTCAACCGTGGCATGGATCGGATCCACGACGTGCTGGCGGACGAGACCGAACCGGTCGTCGAGTTCGCGTCGAAGGAACCGAAGGCGCGGACGCTGCTGCTGCGAATGCGGTGACGGCGGCGAGTCGCCGAGCGATGCGTCAGCTCGACTTGACGCGCAGCAGGATGTGCTGGATCCGATGGCGAACGGGGCCACGCCGCAGTGGCTCGAACTTCGCCTCGATCTGCTCGCGCAGCGGCGTCGAATACGGGGCGTCGCGAACGACGAGATGCACGCGCGTCAGCGGCGGGTCGAGCGTCGGCAGCGCACCGTCGCCTACGAACGGTGCGCCGTCGACGATCGCCGCGAGCAAGTCCTCGCGACCGCGCAGGTAGTAGCGCAGCGGCGCTTGTGCGTGCGTCTCGCGGGTTCCGGTCACGACGACGATCCGGTCCCCGGGTTGGAACGCCGCCGCGACGTCGGCCGCCGCCGCGCGCCAGTCCTCGCGCAGGTTCTGCGAACCGTGGTTCCACGAGACCATCGCGCAGACGCCGACGAGGAAGATCGCGAGCGACGCGCGCAGCCACCACGGGCGCATCACGCCGAGACCCGCGGCCATCGCCAACGTCGCGCCCGGTGCGGCGACGATCAGATCGCGCGCCTGCAACTCCGGCGGCAGACGCAGCGCGAGACCGAGGGCGACCAGCAGCGGAACGGCGGCGGCGAGCAGCGGCCAGCCTTCGTAGACCTTCCCGCGTTGCAGCCAGCGCAGTCCTTGCAACAGCAGTCCGGCCGACAGCACGCCCGCGGCGACGCCGACGATCGGCCGCAGCGTCGTGTCGACGTGCGAGGTCCAGACGAGGACCATCCGGATCGGCAGCGCGGCGACATACGCGACGTCGACGTCCTGACCGCCGGCGTCGAACCAGATCGCGTACTGCGTGTCGATCGAGATCGCGATCCACGGAATCCACGGCAACAGCCCGGCCGCCGACGCGAACACGATCGCGGCGACACGCAACCACGAGACGACGCCCGACGCGGCCGCGGCGACACCGAGCGCGACGACCGTCGGCACGACGAGCAGTCCGAGGTAGTGACCGCCGAAACACAGGAACGTGCCGAGCGCGACCAGCGCGCCGCCGCGCGGACCTTCCCGCGATGGCCGCAGCATCGCGTCGACGCCGAGCAGCGTGACGATCGTGCCGAGGACGACGAACGGCACCATTCGCAGTTCCTGGCCGTACCAGACCTGCGTCGGCGCGACGGCGAACAGTGCAAACGCGAACCACGCCGACGGCGCCTCCAACCAGCGGAACGCGAGGCGTCCGAACAGCGCCAGCGCCGCCGTCGAGACGAGCGCCGGCAGCAGTCGCAGCGCGATCTCGGTCTGGCCGAACAGCTCGATCCAGATCCCGAACGCGAGGTGCGAGAGCGGCGGATGTCGGTCGGTCAGCAGCGCGCCGATCGGGTCCGACGCGCGCGCAATCGACAGCGTCGTCGCTTCGTCGAGTTCGAGCGAATGGACACCGAGCCCTCGCATCCGCAGCGCGGCGCCGAGCGCCAGCAGTGCGAGCCAAGCGGCGCGGTTCAACCGTGCCTCGACGTCACGACGACGACGCGTAGGCCTCGATCGGCGGGCACGCGCAGATCAGATTGCGATCGCCGTGAAGGTCGTTCACGCGCGCGACGGCGGGCCAGTACTTGTGCTCGCGAATCCACGGCAGCGGGAACGCGGCGCGCTCGCGCGGATACGGGTGCGCCCATTCGGTCGCCGTGACGGCTTCGGCCGTGTGCGGCGCGTTCTTCAGCAGGTTGTCCTCGCGGTCCGCCTTGCCGTCCTCGATCTCTCGGATCTCGGCGCGGATCGCGATCATCGCCTCGCAGAACCGGTCGAGTTCGGCCAGCGACTCGCTCTCGGTCGGCTCGATCATCAGTGTCCCGGCGATCGGGAACGACATCGTCGGCGCGTGGAAGCCGTAGTCCATCAGCCGCTTCGCGACGTCGGCAGCCTCGATGCCGGCGCTGCTCTTCAGCGGGCGAAGGTCGAGGATGCACTCGTGCGCGACGAAGCCGTTCAGGCCGCGGTAGAGGAC
>JAEYTU010000604.1 GCA_023433825.1 Planctomycetota bacterium | reverse complement strand
CATCGCACGCTGTATCCGATGTCGAACAGACCGCGCAGGAACGAGCCGAAGCCGCGCGCGAACTGCGCACCGCCGCTCTCGACGACGACGAGGACGTCGTCCTGGCGCAGCAAGAGGTCCGAGTCGGAGCCCGCTTCGACCTGCGTCAGATCGATCGGCAGGATGACCTGCCCGGTCTCGGTCTTGCGGATCAACTGCGTCGCGGCCGGCGACGCTTCGTCCTTCAAGCCGCCGGCGAGCGCGATCGCCTGCAGCAGCGTGATCTCGCCGCGCAGCGGAAACGCGCCGCCGTGATGGACCTTCCCGGTCACGAAGATCATCGGCGCCGGCGGAACGTGCACGACGTCGCCGTCGGCGAGCGTTCGGTTCGCGCTGAGGTCGCCGCGTTCGACGAGGTCGATCAGGTCGATCTTGACGATCCGCGGCCCGGAACCAGCGGCGTCCAACGGCTCGGCGCGGTTCGCCGACGCGCCGACGACGGCGACGTCGACCGCCTCGCGCGTCGGCGTCGACTGCAGCAGGTAGACGGTCGAGCCGGCCTTGTCGGTCGTCCCGCCGGCGAGCGCGAGGACGTCGACGAGCGTCGTCGTGTTCTCCTTCAGCGTGAACGTTCCCGGCGACTGCACGGCACCGAGGACGGTCACGCGGCGCGACTGGTACTCGGCGACGATCAGGCTGACCGACGGTTGGACGAGGTAGTCCTGGCCGAGGCGCGTCTCGATGTCGGTCTGCAATTCGGCGACGGTGCGCCCGGCCGCCGGAACGGCGCCGATCAGCGGCAGGACGATGCGTCCATCCTGACTGACACGTGTGCGCAGCAGCTTGCTCTTGCCCGGCTCCTCGAGTTCGAAGACGTCGATCTCGAGCAGGTCACGAGGGCCGATGTGGTACTCGGTCGGCGTCGGCCGCATCCACTTCGTCGGGTCCGGCGCGAGCTCGACGCGTTCGGTGCGTGCGAGGACCGCGCGGTCGTTGATCGCGTCGACCGACCCGCACGCCGACGCCGCGATGGCAGCGACGAATGCGGCCAGCGTCGCGCGCAGCGACGAATGCGGAGCCTGGAATGCGGGAGGGTGAGTCACGATCGATCCTTTGCACTGACGGGGGTCTGACGGACGGGCTCGCTCGCCGCGAACGAGCCCGCGCTACGGCGCTCAGCGCTTCGTGCGCACGCCGCTCGGGCTGACGACGCGTTCGTCGTCGTCGTCGGAGGCCGCGATCGCGACCGGCACCGCGACGGCGACGGCGGCACCGGCACCGATCAGGATCCAAGCCTCAGTGCTGAGGCCGCCGGCCGGCGCGCTCGGCGAAGTGCGCGGCGGGGCGCCGTTCACCTGCTCGGACGAAGGCTTCGGCAACACGATGTCGAGGCTCGCGATCTTCGCGTCGTCACGCACGGCGAGATCGAGTGCGACGCCACCGTCGAACGTCAGTCGATAGTCACCGGCGGCGAGCTTCGGCGTCGCGAACTTGCCGTCCGCGAGCGTCTTCCAGGCGCCGAGTTCCTTGCCGTCCTTCGTCGAGAGCTTCAGTGCCGCAGCCTCGACCGGCGTCCGCGTCCCATGCGCGAGGACGCGCCCAGCGAGCGACCCGGCCGCGACCTGAACGACACGCGTGACCGTCGGCTGCTTCACGGCAGGAAGCGGCGTCGGGATCCGCATCTGCGCTGCCAACGGCATGGCGAGGGTGCAGACGAGGAGGGCAGTGGTTCCGGCGAATGGGCGCATCGATCGACTCTCTCTGTGGTTCCGCTTCGGGTCCGTAGTTCGGCGACCCTTTCGGCCGACCGCCCATGCGAAGTGAAGGGCGCTCGGGGGTGCGCACGTGCCGTGGCGTCCGTCGACCGCGCGCGGTCAGCTTCGCGCCCGATGTCCGACGCCTCGGAACCGACGCCCCGCCACCCGCCGACGCGCCCCTCCGCACCGCTCGCGCCGCTGCCCGACGCCGTCGAGGAACGCGCCTACGAGATCCTGCTCGAACTGCCGGCGTCCGAACGCGGGCGCGCGTTCGACGCGTTGTTGCGCGCCGAACCGTCACATCACGCAGCGCTGATGGCGCTGTGCCGACGGCTCGCAGGCGCCGAAGCAGCGTTGATCGGACTCGGTCTGTCCGACGCCCCGTCGCCCGAGCGGATCGGCCCGTATCGACTGCGAACCGTGCTCGGCGAGGGCGGCTTCGGCGTCGTTCATCTGTGTGATCAGGCGGAACCGATCCGTCGACAGGTCGCGCTGAAGCTGATTCGCCCCGGCATGGACAGCGCGGCCGTGCTGCGTCGATTCGAGTCCGAGCGCGAGACGCTGGCGCGCTTCGATCACCCGTGCATCGCGAAGGTCCTCGACGCCGGCGCCGCCGCCGACGGCCGCCCGTACCTCGTGACCGAGTACGTGCCGGGCAAGCCGATCACCGCGTATTGCGCCGACCGCCGCTTGTCGCTGCGCGAGCGCTTGCGGCTGTTCGTGCGGGTCTGCGACGGGGTCACGCACGCGCACCAGCGCGGCGTCATTCATCGCGATCTGAAGCCGTCGAACGTGCTCGTCACCGATCTCGACGGGGAACCGTGGCCGAAGATCATCGACTTCGGAATCGCACGCGCGATGGAGGTCGACGCGCGTTCGCGGGCGACGACGCGCGCCGGGACGTTGCTCGGGACGCCGGAGTACATGAGCCCGGAGCAGGCCGAGGGCAGCGAGGACGTCGACCTGCGGACCGATGTGTATGCACTCGGCGTCGTGCTCTACGAGTTGCTCGTCGGCGACCTTCCGCAGCCGCGCGACCGCTGGCGCACGGCGGGAATCTCGGACCTCGTCGCACTGATCCGTACGGCGGAGGCGCCGCGGCCGAGCACGCGAACGACCGACGCGGCGACGGCGCGACGGCTGCGCGGGGATCTGGACTGGATCGTGCTGAAGGCGCTCGCGAAGGAGCGCGACCGACGCTACGCGAGCGTCGCGGCGTTCGCGGCCGACGTGACGGCGTTCCTCGAGGACCGGCCGGTGTCGGCGGGTCCGCCGCGGCTGTGGTACCAGCTGCGGAAGTTCACGCGACGTCATCGCGTCGCCGTCGCGGCGGCGTCGCTCGCGGTCGTGGCGCTGATCGTAGGCCTCGTCGTCGCGACGTCGGCGTGGCGCAGCGCGTCGCGCGCGGAGAGCGTCGCGAGTGAGCGACTCGCGCGATTCGACGCGCTCGCCGACGTCGTGCGGATGCGTGAGTTGCGCGCCGCGGCCGAGCGGCTGTGGCCGGCGCGCGCGGAGACCGTTGCGGCGTACGAAGTGTGGTTGCGCGACGCGGCGGCGTTGCTGGACGGCGGGGCGAAACGCGCGGCGATGATCGAGGCGCTGGCGGACGCCGGCGACGCGGAGGCGTTCCTGCGGCAGGCGTTGACGGACCTCGCGGCGGAGGTGCGCGAGTTGGACGGGGAGATGGGACTCGTCGCGGACGTTCGGCGGCGATTGGCGTTCGCGCGAGAGGTGCGGGGTCTGACGGTCACCGGTGCGGCGGCGCAGCAGGCGTGGGCGCGCGCGGCGGCGGCCGTCGCGGCGGATCCGCGGCTCGGCGGGCATCGGTTGACGCCGATCGAAGGGCTGCTGCCGATCGGCGCGGATCCGCGTTCGGGGTTGGAGGAGTTCGTCGTCGTGCAGACCGGTGCGGCGCCGGTGCGTTCGGACGACGGGACGTGGCGAGTCGATGTGTCGCACGGGATGGTGCTCGTGCTGGTGCCCGGGTCGGCGGCGATGCCGGGCGGGGTCACCCGGATCGGCGCGCAGAGTCGCGACGCGGGCGGCGCGAACTTCGAGCGTGAGTTGACGGCCGGTCAGGGCGAGGTCGTCGAGGTCGCGCTGGTGCCGTACTTCGTCGGCAAGCACGAGATGACGCGGGCGCAGTGGATGCGCGCGTTCGGTGTCGATCCGAGTCACTACGCGATCGGCGAGGCGGCAGGGGATCTGCGGATCGATGCGCTGCACCCGGTCGAGGGGCTTTCGTGGGTCGATGCCGCGCGGGCGATGGAGCGGCTCGGGCTCGCGCTGCCGACGGATGTGCAGTGGGAGCACGCGTGCCGGGCGGGGAGCGACACGCCGTGGCACACCGGGCGCGAGGTCGAGTCGCTGCAGGGGTTCGCGAATCTCGCCGGGCGCGAGGCGAGTGCGCTCGCGAAGCAGGGGATCCCGGTCAGCATGGAGTTGGGCGATGCGTACCTCGTGACGGCGCCGGTCGACGCGTTCCGGCCGAACGCGTGGGGGCTGCACGACGTGCACGGCAATCTGTCCGAGTGGTGCCGCGACATGGCGTCGTCGACCGTTCGGCCGCGGGCCGGCGACGGTCTGCGCGAGATGCCGCGCCCGGTGGCGGGCCTCGGCGACATCAACGCCGTGCTGCGCGGCGGCAGCTACGCCGACGCCGCGCGTCGCGCGCGTTCGTCGTATCGCGGCGCGGCGAACGTGACCGTGAAGAACACGTTGGCCGGACTTCGTGTCGCAAAGTGACACGAAGGTGCCTGGCACTTTCATTTCACTTTCCGTCGCGAAGTGAAACGAAGGTGCCAGGCACTTTCGTTTCACTTTCCGGAACTCCCCGCCGCGCGGCGGCACCTCGGCGGCGATGACCCCCTCCCGCCTGACCACCGCTGCCTGCCTCGCCGTCACGCTGAGCGTCGCCGCGCCCGCGCAGGATCCCGGGACCGATCGTCGCAAGGCGCTCGACGAAGCGACGCGCGACCTTCGCCCACCCTCGACCGAACTCGGCTCCGCGCGCGTCGGCGACACGACGTTTCGGCTCCTCGACGTCTCGCTGAACATCCTCGGCGCGATCGGGACGAGCACCGAGCGCGACGCGTCCCTGCAAACGCTGCAAGGCGGTGCGCACGACCCGCGCAAACGCGGCTTCACGCTGCAGCAGGCCGAACTCGGCCTCAAAGGCGCCGTCGACCCGTACTTCAACGCCGAGGCCTACATCATCCATTCGATCGATCCGATCGAGGGCGAGAGCACGACCGAACTCGAAGAGGCGTTCCTCTCGACGACGTCGCTGCCGTTCGGGCTGCAGGTCGAAGCCGGGACGTTCTTCACCGAGTTCGGCCGCATCAATTCGCGCCACCCGCACCAGTGGCACTTCGTCGACCAGCCGATCGTCGCGTCGCGGATGTTCGGCGGCGACGGCATGCGCGGGCCCGGCGCTCGCGTCGGTTGGCTCCTCCCCACCGACTTCTTCGCCGAACTCCACTTCGGCGTGCAGAACGCGAACGGCGAGACGATGGCGAGCTTCCTCGCCAACGACGAACTCTTCGAAGAACGCCCGATCGGCGGCCGCGCGTTCGCCGATCGCGAGGTGCGCAGCCTCCAGGACCTCGTCTATCTCGCGCGCCTCGACACCGGGTTCGACGTCGGCGACGCGACGAGCATGAAGTTCGGCGTCAGCGGCTTGATCGGTCCGAACGCGACCGGCGACGACGGGCGAACGGTGATCTACGGCGCCGACTTCGTCTGGAAGTGGCGGCCACCGGAGAACGACAAGGGCTGGCCGTTCGTCGTCTTCGAGTCCGAGGTCATCGCGCGCCGCTATCGCGCGGCCGAGCAGGTCGACGCGAGTGACCCGCTGAACCCGGTCACGCTGCCGCGCACGACGCTCGACGACTACGGCTTCTACGCACAACTGATCTACGGCTTCGCGCCGCGCTGGGCCGCGGGGCTGCGCGGTGAATACGTCTCCGGCAGAGGCGCGTCGTACGACGCGACGACGCAGACGTTCGCCGGCCGCAGCGGCGACGCGTTCCGCGACGATCGGCTGCGGATCTCGCCGCTGCTCGCCCATCACCCGACCGAGTTCTCGCGCCTGCGGCTCCAGTACAGCTTCGACGATGCGGATCGACTCGACGGCGGTGACGCGCACTCGGTGTGGCTCGGATTCGAAGTGCTCTTCGGCCGCCATCCGGCGCACGCGTACTGAGATGACGCGGGCCTTCGCCGCGTTCCTCGCGTTCGCGCTGACGACGAATGCGCTCGCCGCCCAGTCGGCGCCGCTCGAAGTCGTCGCGACGACCACGGATCTCGGCGCGCTCGCGAGCGCCGTCGGCGGCGAGCGCGTGCGCGTCACGGTCTGCGCGAAGCCGGGGGAGGACCCGCACTTCCTCGAAGCGCGGCCGAGTCTCGTCAAGGCGATGAGCCGCGCCGACGTCCTGCTGCGGATCGGCCTCCAACTGGAGGACGCGTGGCTGCCGGTCCTGACGGCGAATGCGCGCAACGCGGCCGTCCTGACCGATGCCGCCGGCGACGTCGACGCGTCGGCGACGATCGTCAAGCGCAACGTCGCCGAGGGCCCGGTCGACCGTTCGTCCGGCGACGTTCACCCGCACGGCAATCCGCACTACCTGACCGATCCGCTGTGCGGCCTCGCCGTCGCGCGCGTGCTGCGCGACCGCTTCACGCGGCTGCGCCCGGCCGACGCCGACGCGTTCGAACGCGGCTACACGACGCTGCGGCGGACGCTCGGCGAGGCACTGGTCGGCGCGCGCATCGCGGCGCTCTACGACTTCGAGACGCTGATCCTGCTGCACGAGAAGGGCGAGCTGAAGTCGTTCCTCGACGCGCAGGGCGATCTCGACGCGCTCGGTGGCCTGTTCGCCGATCTCGTCGCGATCGGCCCGATCGACGCCGTCGCCGATCACGACCTGTGGCCGTACTTCGCCGCGCGATTCGGGCTGCGGATCCATGCGCACTTCGAACCGAAGCCCGGCATCCCGCCGACGACACGCCACCTCGCCGACGTCGTCGCGACGATGAAGGCGCACGACGTGCGCGTGATCCTGTCGGCGCCGTACTTCCCGCCGGCGCACGCGCGGTTCGTCGCGAACGCGACCGGCGCCGGCGTCGCCGCGTTGGCCCATCAAACCGGTGCGCGCGACGGCTGCACCGACTACGTCGCAACGGTCGCGCACAACGTCCGCGCCGTTCTCGCGGCGCACCGCGCCGCCGCGCCCCGACGCAAATGATCGACGTCGACTCGCTGAGCGTCGCACGCGGCGGTCGGGTGCTGCTGCGCGGCGTCACGTTCCGGGTCGAGCCGGGGCAGACATGGTGCGTCTTGGGCCGCAACGGCTCCGGCAAGTCGTCGCTGATCGCGACGCTGCTCGGTCAGTTGCGGCCAGCCGCGGGCACGATCACGGCCGACGCCGACATCGCGGACCGAACGGCGCTCGGCGTCGTCGCGCAGCGCGCGGCCGCGCCGATCCGCCTGCCGTCGACGGTCGAGGAGACGGTCGCGCTCGGACTCGTCGGTCTGCGGCTCGCTCGCGTCGACCGCGCCACGCGCGTCGCAGAGGCGCTGGCCGCGATGGACCTGACCGATCTCGCCGCACGCGATGTCGAACGACTGTCCGGCGGCGAACGTCAGCGCGCGTTCGTCGCGCGCGCGCTCGCCCGTCGGCCGCGGTTGCTGCTGCTCGACGAACCGACGGCGGCGCTCGACGTCGAATCGGCGGCGGTGCTCGTCGATCGACTCGTCGACGCGCGCGCGACGCGTGGCCTCGCGATGCTGTGGGTGCTGCACGAACGCGAGCTCGCGCGACGCGTCGCGACGCACACACTCGTCCTCGCCGACGGCGGCGCGTCGGTGGTGACGCCGTGATGCTGGCGGTGGCGGTCGTCGATCTGCTGGCCGACTTCGCGCTGTTCCGCGATCCGTGGCTGACGGCGCTCGCGTCGGCCGTCGTTCTGGCGTGGCTCGGCCTGCCGATGGTCGCGCGCGATCAGATCTTCGCCGGTGCCGCCGTTGCCGAGGCCGCCGTGCTCGGCGTCGTCGTCGGAATGGTGAACGGGCAGGATGCCGGCGTCGCGCTGGCGCTCGGGACCACGTTCGCGGTTGCGGCGAATGCGCTGTGCGCGCGCGCGTTCGCCGATCCGCACCGCAGCGGCGAGGCGACCGCCGGCACGATCTTCCTGATCGGGATCAGCTTGTCGGTGCTGCTGCTGACGCACGACCCGCATGGCACGCATCGGATGCAAGGCATGCTGCTGAGTGGGACGCTGATCGGCGCCGACGTGGTCGACGCGTGCCTCGCGGGCGGCGCGGTCGTGGTCGTCGGCCTCGTTCTCGCGCTGCGTCGCGACACGATCTTGCTGCTCGTCGCCGATCCGGCGCACGCCGACGCCGTGGGCGTGCGGACGCGAACCTGGTCGCGTGCGATCGGGCTCGTGACCGGGCTCTGCATCGCGCATTCGGTGCGGACGGCCGGGTTGCCGTTCACGCTCGGGATGCTGGTCTTGCCGGCGCTCGCAGCCGGCCACCTCGTGCCGACGCTGCGCGCCACGGTCGTCGTCGCACCGCTGCTCGCCGCGCTCGCCGCCGTGATCGGGATCGTCGTCTCCCACGGCCACGACCTGCCGCCCGGCCAGACGATCGTCGCCGCCGCCGCCGCGCTGACGCTGCTCGCCGCCTACGCGCGTCCGTTCGTGAAGTGAAACGAAAGTGCCTGGCACCTTCGTTTCACTTCGCGGCGGAAAGTGAAACAAAGGTGCCAGGCACCTTCGTTTCACTTTCGACCGCGTCCGAACCACAGACGCAGCACGAAGCGGCCCGGACGACCGAGCTGCAGCACCAGCGCCGCGAGCGATGGCGCGCGGAGCAACGCGGTCCGCCGATACGCGCGGAACGGCAACGAACGTCGCGCCTTGTCGCCCCGCTTCTCGCCTTCCGCGATGCCGGAGAGCACGTCGAACAGCGACTCGCGGAATGCCGCACGGCGCGCCGCCGCGCTCGGCTCGCTCTCGGCCGCGACGAGGAACCGCAGCTCGGCGATCAACGCCCGCGCGCCGGCCAGCCGCTGCGGCGGCGCGTCGAGCCACTGCCTCGCCCTCGCATGATCACCGCGACGAATGCGCACCCACGCCATCAACGCCCGGTGCCACCAGTACGAGTGATCGCGCGGCCGCGACAGCGCGCGCTCGACGACGCGTTCGAGGTCGTCGATGCGATCGAGCCCGACCAGCGCCATCGCAAGGTTGCACAGCGCCCACGCCTCGGCGTCGTAGCGGTCGATCTGCGGCAGCATCCGCGCGACGATCGCCTCGTACTCGCCGCACGTGACGAGCACGGCACCGATCATCCCCCACAGCGTCGCGTCTTGGATCGTCTCCGGCAGATCCTCGCGCAGCAGACTTCGCAGGCGGTGGTCCTCGTCGACCTCGTACAGACAGTCGACGGCCGCACGTAGCCGAAGTTCACCGTCCTGCCCGCGAACGAGCACACGCAGCAACCGCCGCAACGCCTCGGCGTTCTCCGGATCGAGCAGCACGCGGAACAGCGCGACGCCGATCTGCACGTCGGGATCCTTGCTCGCCGCGAGTTCCTTCGCCCACGCCCGCCGGCGCAGCAGGTGCCGGATCGGGAACGCCTCCGCCGCCGCGCGCAACGCCTTCGCGTCGAACATCCGCCTTCCGACGAACATCGCATCGAACGCCGCGCGCGCCGCGTCGACGTCGCCGCGCCGCAGGCGCGCACGCAGCGCCGCCGCGACGATGTCCAACGGCGCGTGCGTCAGGTCGAGATCGTCGAACAATCGCGCCGCGTCGGCGCCGCGGTTGTCGGCTTCGAGCATCGTCGCGAGCGGAACGCGCGCCCACGACCCTCCCGCGCGCCGCACAGCCGCCTGCAGCCAACGCCGCGCAGACTCCTTGTCGCCGCGTTCGTTCGCCGCAGTGACGGCGTCGATCCAGAACGGCTCGTATTCGACACCGGCCTTCTCGGCGAACGCGGCGTCCGCCAGCAACTCGTCCTTCCGATCGAGTTGGTTCCACCACGTCCGCAGCCAGTACCAGCGGAATGCGTCCTCCGGCCGCGCGCGCGCGAGCTCACGCATCGCGACGGCCGCGCCGGCGACGTCGCCGGCCATCGCCTGCATCCAGACCTCGCGCGCCGCGAGCCGCGGATCCTCCGGGGACTCGGCCCGCCATTCGTCGATCGCCGCGCGCGCGTCGTCGAGCCGATGCAGGTCGACGAGCGTCTGCACGATCGCGTCGCGCGCGCCGCCGAGCCGCGGATCGAGCGCGAGCGCGCGCTGATATGCCTCGACGGCCTCCCCGAGTTCACCGTTCGCGATCAGCGCCTCGGCGAGCGCGTTCCACGCCGCCGGAACGCCCTGTTGCCGCGCCGCCGACGCGCGCGCGCGCGCGAGCGCCTCGGGGCGGCGTTCGAGCGCGATCCGCCACTCGACCTGCTTGTCGAGGATCCAGGCGTAGTCGGAGTCGAGTTCGTGCGCGCGGTCGAGCAGCGCCAGCGCGTCGTCGGGACGCTGCATCCGCCAGACGAGGTCGGCTGCGTAGACATGCAGCATCGCCGACGTCGGCAGCGCCGCGATCCCCTGGCGATAGACCTCGTCGGCGTCGACGAAGCGCCCCTGCGCCTCCAAGCACTCGCCGAGCAGACAGCGCGCCGACTGCGAACGTGGATCGATCTCGACGGCCGCGCGCGCGTCGCGTTCGGCGCCGGAG
>JAEYTU010000562.1 GCA_023433825.1 Planctomycetota bacterium | reverse complement strand
ACGTGCACCGACCGCTGCGAGCAGCGATGTCGCGCTGGCGAGTCCGGGGGTCAGCGCGATCGCGCCGGCGCCGAACATCGACTGGGTCAGGAAGCTGCGTCGGTCGCAGCGCGGGCTTTCGTCACGCGTCATCGTCGGCTCCGTCGGCGGCTCAATGGACTTGGAACTCGGGCGTCGTGCAGAGGAGGTGAAGCAACTCGTCGAGCAGCGCGGCTCGTTGTCGCGCATTCGTCGGTTTGGTGTCGGCGACGAAGGCGACCAACGTCGCGTGGTTCTTGCGTTCCAGCGGCACCGCGAGGAATCGCTCGGTCAGCGCATCGACGATCGCGGCCGGATCGAGCGGCGTCGCGACCGAACTCGCGACGAGTTCGTGCGTCGCGAAACCGCGCGGCGTGGCGCCGGCCGTCGTCCGCGAGCGGGCGAAGTCCTGCAGCAGGGTCCCGATCGCGTTCGCGCGCCCGAGCAGGTGGCTCGACGTGATCCACGCGGCGCCGCCGTCCCAGCCCTTGACGTTCGGCGGGTCGAACAGCGCCTGCCCGAGTTGATCGGACAAGCGAGCGACCATGTCGAGGTCTGCCGACGTCGCGCCGCCCGAGCGAAGGAACCCGACGAACAGTTCGACCGGCCCCTTGATGCGCTGCCCGACGACGCGCTCGGAGTGAAACCACCGCGATGCGAACAACGTGCGCAGGAACGGCCGCAGTTGGTAGTCGCTGCGCAGCAAGAGCTCCGCGTAGGGCGCGAGCTCGGCGTCGGTCGGTTCGACCGCGAACCACGTCAACAACCGACGCGCGAGATGTCGCGACGCGGCCGGCTGCCGCAGCAGGACGTGCACGACGTCGTCGCCGTCGAACGTGCCGTTCTCGCCGAGCAACGTCTTGTCGCCGTAGTCGTGATCGCGCGGACGGAACACGAACGTCGACTCCGCGAGGCCGAATCCGGTCAGCGCGCGCGCCGCGGACTTGACGTCGTCCTCGGTGTACGCGTCGAGCCCCAGCGTGAAGAGCTCCATCAGCTCGCGCGCGTAGTTCTCGTTCGGCGCTCGGCGGACGTTCCGGTCGTTGTTCAGGTAACGCAACATCGCCGGGTCGCGCGCGATCTCGTGCAGCAGGCGACGGAATCCGCTGGCCGCGTGCTCGCGCAGCAGGTCGTTCTGCATCGCCATGTGATAGGCATTGCGAACGTCGCGCATCGCACTCGTGAAGTGCCCGTGCCAGAACAGCGTCAGCTTTTCCTCGAGCGGACGCGGCGACGTCAGCATGCGGGCGAGCCACCAACGACGCAGCGCCGTGTGGTTGCGCTGCTCGGTCTGCTGCAACTGGTTCTGCACGCGCTGGCGTTCCTGCGCCGACATCCGCCGGAGCACGT
The DNA here is from genome assembly GCA_023433825.1 of Planctomycetota bacterium. Classification (GTDB taxonomy): domain Bacteria; phylum Planctomycetota; class UBA1135; order UBA1135; family UBA2386; genus JAEYTU01. Next base: position 2,576 of record JAEYTU010000562.1, on the reverse strand, counting down.
CCTGTGGCGGGCGGCGCACCGGTTCGACGCCGTGGGGCGGCATCGCGTCCGGAATCGACTCGTAGTCGACGAGCGAACGGACCGCATCGTTCAGTCCCTTCGCGTGCAGCGCGCGCACCTCGTCCGGCGTTCCGCCGAAGCCGGCGCGCTCGAGCAGATGCCGAGCGTGGCGCTGCGTGAACTCGGCCGCCGGCAGCGGCGCCGCCGCGTCTTGCGAACGGGCTGGTGCCGCGGAGACGACGAACGCGCATGCCAACGCGGCGACGAACGTGGAGCAGTCGGATCGAAGTTCTGGCATCGGCGACAGGAGACGAGAGGCGCGGAGGATAGCCCCGCTGTCAGCGCGGCGCGGCTGTGGTCGTGCACGGCGTCAGCGACGCGGTGGCGTCGCATCTTCGGACAGGTGTCCGAAGTCGCCTCACGACGGGGAGGCAGGACGGTCGATCAGGGCCGACGCGAAGGATCGGAGCCGGAGGACCGACGGGGTTCCGAATGACCGAGCGGCTCGCCAACACGAAGACTGGCCGACTCCTGTCGCGGCAGGAGCTTCGGCGGATCTTCCGCATCAACGAGGCAACCGTCGACGCATGGCTCGGCGAGGGGAAACTGCGTCGCGTGCGACGCGGCCGGCCGGGCTCTTCGCGCGTCCTCGTCCGCTTCCAAGTCGTCGATCCGAAGTTGCGCAAGCGCGCGCGCGCGTTCGAGTTCGAGGCTGGGGCGTCGGGCGTGCGGCGAGAACGGCGGCGGGATCGCGTGGATCGGCAGACGCCCGGAGCGGCGGCCGTTCCGACGGTCACAACGGCGGCAGCGTCGACGTCGACGACGGCATCGTCGCTTCCGGCGGTGACGAGCGAATCGGTGGCCGACGATCGACTCGATCACGTCGTCGCGCAGCTGTTCCCGGCGACCACGCAGGCGGCGCTCGGCGTCGTCGCGCAGGCGAGCGGCGACCCCGTGGCCGCCGAGGCGCTGTGGCAGGAGCCGTTGCTCGCATTCGTCGAGGAGTCGGCGCGCGCGTTCGAGGCCGCTGCAGAAGCCGCCGCGACGATCGCCGACGTCGTCCCCGACGTGCCGCCGCCGACCGAGGTCGACGTCGTCGTGATTGAGGAGCCGCAGGTCGCCGAGCCGGTCGACGTCGGCGAGATTGTCGACGCGGTGGAAGTGGTCGACACGGTGCAGGCGGTCGACGTCGCAGAACCCGAGGTCGTGCCGTCCACCCCGGCGCCGATGCCGACGCTCACGCCCACGCCCACGCCGGCGCCGACGCCGGTCCCGACGCCCGCGCCGACGCCGACGCGCGTGATCGTCGAGCCGCCGCAGCCGCCGACGTGGGCGCAGGATCGGACGCCGATGGAGCTGAACTGGCTCGTCGACGGCATCGAGCCCGCGGCATCGGCGCCGTTCTCGGAACCCGAGTCACCTGACGCCACCGCGGCGGCGACGCCCGAAACGCCCGCCCACGTCGTCGCCGTTCATCCGATCGCGAACGAAGTCGAGATCGACGCGCTGCTCGAGGGCATCGCACAACCGACGTCGTCGGTCCCCGAATTCATCGACGACGAGACCGCCCTCGCCACGCCCTCCGACGCGTCGGGCACGTCGGCCACTGCCGCGATCGATCGGATCGAGACCGGAATCGTCGCGCTGTTGGAGGGCGTCCACGACATCGGCGCACGACCGGACCCGACCGAGACCCTCGCGCCGACGCTTTCGGCGCTCGGTGCATCGATGGAGGGACTGGGCCACGGACTGACCCAGATCGAATCGCAGGTGCGCGAAGGGCACGCGCTGCTCGCGGCCACGACCGAACGGATCATCGAAGCGACGATGCGGCGTGGCAGTGTCGGCGACGACGACGACGGAGTCCGGCAGGCGAAGGGCGATGCGCCGGCGCCGACGCACACGACGACCTACGTCGTGCCGATGCCGATGCCGACGCCGAGCCGCGCGCACGCGCCGGCGGCGTCCGGGACACGACACGGAATCGGCGGCGGCACGCTCGCCGTTGCCGGCCTCGCGGTCCTGCTGATCGGATGGGCCGTCGCCCTCTGGTTGCGCACGGGCGACGTTCGTCTGCCGCTCGGACTGATCGCGCTCGCGAACCTGGCCGGCTGCGCCGTCGTCGTCACTGCGCGCGCGGACGACTGACGAGGTTCGCGAACAACCGGCATGCGCCGGGGTGCAGCGTCTTCAACTGACGGTGGAGCGCGAGCGCGCAGTAGACGTAGTCACCGCGCCCGTAGTTCGTCTGCAACAGCGCCCCACGCTCGGCGGGCTCGCCGGGATCGGACGTCGCGATCAGTTCCGTGTAGCCGTCGGACGCGCGACGTCGCTCGGGGAAGTACAGACCACGCTCCTGCACCCACCCGTCCCAGTCCTTGGCGTGGATCGCGTTCGGCGTCGTCATCAGCGGATGCGTCGGCTGGAGCACCGACACCGGAGCGTCCTCGTGCGTGACGCGGCTCTTCCCGATGCGCAGCTCGAACGGCGCTCCGCGAAAGCCAGCCGTGTCGAGGTTGAACTCGACGTCCTTGTGATAGAGCACGACGAGTCGACCGCCGCTTTCGACGAAGCGG
>JAEYTU010000508.1 GCA_023433825.1 Planctomycetota bacterium | reverse complement strand
GTCTATCGCCGGATCGAGCGATGGATCGAGGGCTCGGCTCCGCAGCGTCGACACCTCGACGCGTCGCCGTGGAACCTGAACAAGACGCTGCGTCGCGGCGGCAAGTGGCTCGCGTTCCTGCTCGTCTCGCTGGCGCTGAGTCACACGTTCCTCGGCTACTTCATGCCGGTCGAGGAACTCGTGCTCGCCGTCGTCAGTCCGCCGACCGCGCACTGGACGGCGTTCGTGTTCGTCTGGGTGTTCACGGCGATCCTCTACTTCAACTTCGCGTGGTTCCGCGAGCAGCTCTGCATCGTGTTGTGTCCGTACGGACGGCTGCAGGGTGCGCTGTACGACCGCGACACGATCAACGTCGCCTACGACACGACGCGCGGCGAACCGCGCGGTCGCTACACCGAGGGCGACAAGGGGGACTGCATCGACTGCTTCCGTTGCGTCGCCGTCTGTCCGACCGGGATCGACATCCGCAACGGCACGCAGTTGGAGTGCATCGGCTGCGCGAACTGCATCGACGCGTGCGACGACGTGATGACCAAGGTCGGCCGGCCGATCGGGTTGATCCGCTACGACTCGCAGAACGGCATCGAACGTCAGCCTCGTCGCTTCGTGCGTCCACGCCTGTTCGCCTACGCCGTGCTGCTGCTGGTCGGCGTGACCGTGTTCACGTTCGCGGCCGTCGGGCGGACACCGTTCGAGTCGAATCTCGTCCGTCAGCAGGGTGCGCCGTACGTGCTGTCCGGCGACACGGCCCGCAACCCGTTCGTGCTGCACATCGTCAACAAGCAGCCGGAGACGGTCACGTTCACGATCGAACCGACGCTGCACGACGGGCTGACGGCAATCGTCGCGACTCCGACGCTGACGCTGGAGACGCTGCGCGACATCCGGGTCCCGGTGTTCCTGACCGTCGAACGGCGTGCGTTCCGCCGCGGCGAGCGCGTGCCGATCGTCGTGACAGGAGTGACGGCGTCCGGACGGACGCTGACGCGCACGGTCCACGCCCAGCTCTTCGCACCGGACGGTTGGTGATCGACTGCGACCCGCGCCGTAACGTCCGCGCGAATGCAGTACCGAAGACTCGGTCGGAGCGGACTGAAGGTCAGTGCGGTCAGCCTCGGCACCTGGCTGACCGTCGGCAACTCGATCGACGAGAAGCGCAGTCACGATCTCGTCCACGCCGCGCGCGACCTCGGGATCAACCTGTTCGACACGGCCGACGTCTACAACCGCGGCGAAGCGGAGTCGGCGCTCGGCGCCGTTCTGACCGGACTTCGCCGCGAGCATCTCGTCGTCGCGAGCAAGTGCTTCTTCCCGATGAGCGACGACGTCAACGACCGCGGTCTGTCGCGCAAGCACGTCCACGAGTCGTTGCATCGCAGTTTGCGCCGTCTGCGGACCGACTACCTCGACGTCTATCAATGCCATCGGCACGACCCCGAGGTCCCGCTCGAGGAAACGGCGCGCGCGTTCGACGATCTGATCCGCGCCGGGAAGGTCCTCTACTGGGGCGTCAGTCAGTGGCCGGCCGAGGCCATCGCCGAGGTCGACGCGCTGTGTCGTGCTGCCGGCTACGCGTCGCCGGTCTCGAACCAACCGGTCTACAACCTGTTCGAACGCGGCATCGAGGCCGCCGTCGCGCCGGCTTGTGAGCGCGCCGGACTCGGCTTGATCGTCTACTCGCCGCTCGCGCAGGGCGCGTTGACCGGCAAGTACCGCGTCGGTGAGCAACCGCCGTCCGGTTCGCGCGCGGCCGATCCTCGGATCAACCAGTTCATCGGGCGCTACATGGAGCCGCAGCGACTCGCGCAGGCGCAACGACTCGTCGAACTGGCGAAGAAGCACGGCCACACCGCTGCGCAGTCGGCGCTCGCGTTCTGCCTCGCTCACGCCGGAGTCGCCAGCGTCATCGTCGGTGCGACGAGCGTGGCGCAGCTCCAGGACAACGTGAAGGCGATCGACGTCGCCGTCACGCCGGAACTGCGGAGCGCGTGGGACGCGATCTTCCCCGCCCAGTGAACGCAGCCGAACGTCTCGGACTGACGCCCGCGGCGCTGCAGGCGATCTTCGCGATGAAGTACGGCCCGCCCGGCGAGCTCGGCTGGGCGCCGGCGATGCGCGCGCGGTTTCGTCACTTCAATCCCGACGAGCACTACGAGGCACTCGTCGATCAACTCGTCGGACCGACGACGCGTTGGCTCGACGTCGGGTGCGGGCGCGAACTGTTCCCGAGCAATCGCCCGCTCGCGCGGGTGCTGGCCGATCGCTGCCGCCGACTCGTCGGCGTCGATCCGGACGCGACGCTCGACGAGAACCCGTTCGTCCACGAGCGCGTCGCACTGCGATTCGACGACTACGCGCCGGCCGAGCCGTTCGACCTGGTGACGATGCGGATGGTCGCCGAGCACGTCACCGAACCGGATCGCGTCGTCGCCGCGCTCGCGCGTTCGGTCGTCGCCGGCGGCCACGTCGTCGTCTACACGGTCGATCGGTGGTCGCCGGTGCCGCTCGTGACGAGCATCGTGCCGTTCGCGTTGCATCAACCGATCAAGCGCTTGCTGTGGGGGACGCATGCGAAGGACACGTTCGCGACGGCGTTCCGGATGAACACGCGCCGCCGACTCGACGCGCTGCTCCGCGCGGGTGGGTTCGTCGAGGAGCGATTCGCGCGTGTCGACGACTGCCGAACGTTGGCGCAGTTCCGGATCGGTCAGTGGCTCGAGTTGTCGGCGTGGCGCGCGATGCGATGGATCGGGCTCGGCTACCCCGAAGCGTGCCTGATCGGCCTCTATCGGCGCGCTTGACCGGGATCGACGGCTGCTCCATCGTCCGACGGATGAAGGTTCTCGTCGTCGGCGGCGGCGGTCGCGAGCACGCGCTGTGCTGGAAACTGCGGAAGTCGCCGTTGCTGACCCGCCTGTTCTGTGCGCCCGGCAATGCCGGGATCGCCGGCATCGCCGATTGCGTCGACATCGCGCAGAACGATCTCGACGGACTCGTGCGGTTCGCGAAGGAACAGTCGATCGACCTGACGGTGGTCGGTCCCGAGGAACCGCTGTGCCAAGGCATCGTCGATCGCTTCCAGGCGGCAGGGTTGCGGATCTTCGGACCGACGAAGGCCGCAGCGGAGATCGAAGGCAGCAAGGCGTTCGCGCGGGAACTGTGTCGGCGGCATCGCATCCCGTCGCCGGGCTCGTGGACGTTCGAGGACATGCCGCAGGCGTTCGCGTTCCTCGACAACCGGACCGAGGGGCCGATCGTCGTCAAGGCGTCGGGGCTGGCGGCCGGCAAGGGCGTGACGTTGTCGAAGTCGCACGAGGAGGCGAAGGTCGCCGTGCGCGCGGCGATGGAGCAGCGGCGCTTCGGCGATGCCGGCCGCGTCGTCGTCCTCGAGGAGACGCTGGTCGGCGAGGAGCTGTCGGTGATGGTGCTGACCGACGGCAAGACGATCGTTCCGCTCGAAGCGGCGCGCGACCACAAGGCCGTGTTCGACGGTGACAAGGGCCCGAACACCGGCGGGATGGGTGCCTACTCGCCGGTGCCGACGCTCGGCCACCGCACGCAGCGGCAGATCGAGAACCAGGTCCTGTTCCCGGCGATCCACGCGATGAACCGGGAGGAGCGACCGTTCCGGGGCTTCCTGTACGCCGGGTTGATGCTGACGTCGGGGGGGCCGCGCGTCCTCGAGTTCAACTGCCGGCTCGGCGATCCAGAGACACAACCGCTGCTGATGCGGCTGCGTTCGGATCTGCTGCCGTTGTTGCTGCACGCGGCCGAGGGAACCCTCGATCAGCTCGAAGCGCCGCAGTTCGACTCCCGCGCCGCGGTCTGCGTCGTCGCTGCCAGCGGCGGCTATCCGGGTGACTACAAGAAGGGCTACGTGATCCGCGGCCTCGATGGCGTCGCGGCGTCGGACGACGTTCAGGTGTTCCATGCCGGGACCGAGCGGCGCGGGAACGAGGTGCTGACGTCGGGTGGGCGCGTGCTGTCGGTGACGGCGCTCGGTGCCAACCTCAGCGAGGCACGCACCAAGGCCTACGCGGCGCTCGAAGGGATCGAGTTCACCGGCATGCAGTACCGCAAGGACATCGGCGGACGCGGCTAGCGGCCCCCGAACGCGTGCGATCCGCGGTCGAACGGAACTCGCAGCGAATCTTTCCGGAGGTGTCGCGATGTGGGAGACGACGGAGCCGTGACCCGGCTCGCAGATTCGCAACCCCTTCGGAGAACAGACATGTTGAAGCTCGTCAAGTGGACCCTGATCGGGGTCGTGACCGCGAGTGCTGCCGGTTGGTTCGTGTTCGGTGACGGCTTGTTCAGCTACTTCACGACGATGGCGGGCTCCGTGCGCGACTCGGTGCGCGGCCAAGTGCCGGTCGAGTTCGAGCTGAAGCGCGCCGAGCGACTGATCCGCGACATCGAGCCGCAGATCCTCGGCTGCAAGCGCGACGTCGCCCAGGCAGAAGTGAACCTCGACAACCTTCGCACCGACGTCGAGCGACTCGAGAAGTCGGTCGGCACGTCGGAACAGAAGCTCAAGCACGGCGCGGCGTGGCTGACCGCCGAGACGAAGCCCGACATCCGCCTCGCCGGCCGCCCGATGTCCCGTCAGCGCGTCGAGCTGGATCTCGAGCGCACGCTGCAAAACCATCGCAACAACACCGAACTGCTGCGCGGCAAGCGGGCGCTGATCCAGCATCAGGAGATCGCGCTGTCGGCGGCGCGCGAGAAGCTCGATGCGGTCCGCAGCGAGAAGGCCCGTCTGGAGGATCTGATCGCGACGATGAAGACGCAGAAGGCGCAGATCGATGCGCTGGCGGCTGGCTCGATCCGGTTCGATCTCGACGACTCGGCGCTGTCGAAGGCGAAGGAGCTGCTCGCCGAGGTCAAGAACCGGCTCGACGTCGCGCAGAAGATGATCGCCGACGACATGTACTTCGGCGCCGGGATCGAGACGACACCCGCGGCCGTCGTCGACGTCGTCGGTCAGATCGAACGCTACTTCGCCGAGAACGACACCGTTGCCGCCGAGAGCACCGAACGGATCGCTCCGGAGGCAGCGTCGACGACGCGGGCGACCGCGACCGTCAGCGCGCCACGCGGACGCTGACGGAGCGAGAGGCCCGCGCGATCGAGGTCACGTCCCGGATTCCCGGGGCGTGACCTGATCGATCCGCCACTCGTGACCTGCACTCGCGAGTTCGACGTCCGCCGGGTCGAGACCTTCGGGTAGGTCCTCGAGCCGGAACGAGATCTGGACGTCGTCGCGCGTCTCGCCGTCGGGAAGTCGCAACACCGAGGCGAGGCTCCCCGGGAGCACCTTCGAGGTCGGGATCGTCGCGCCGTCCTCCGGATCGCGGTAGGCGAGGTAGACGAACGGGAAGCGCACCAACTCGATCTCGAGCGCGCGCCCGTGGACGGTCAGCGCGACGCGCGCCCGATCCGGGTTCACCATCGTCGTGCCGGTGCGTTGCGCGTCGCCGAGCAGGTGGAGTGCGGGGTTGTCCTCACGCAGCTTCTGCCAGGCCACCTCTGCCGCGATCCGATTCGTCAGTCCCGACCGCTCCTTGAAGCCGCGGCTCAGACACCGCCACGCCGTCTCGGCGTCGTCGCGCCGCGCGGACTCGAGGAACGTGTCGACGGCCGACTCCGGCGTGCGGAACGTCCGGTCGACCCAGCGGGACCGATCCGGTCCACACCACAGCGAGGCGAGGGCGCAGCAACTCGACAGACCGCTCGACAACGGAACCGCCAGCAACAGTGGAAGGAGCGTGCGAACGCGGTGCGGCATCGGCGGTGGAAATCGTCGAAACGCGGGAGGCTATACTCCTCCGCCTCGTTGCTCCAAATTCCTGGACGGCGAGTCGCCGCCGTCGCATCGCTCGGTCGCCGCCCTGCATCGAATCATGGTTCGCACATCCGCCCTGCTGTCGGC
>JAEYTU010000464.1 GCA_023433825.1 Planctomycetota bacterium | reverse complement strand
GCGCCGGTCCGTGCCGGCGCGCCGGTGATCGTTCGGTCGGTGACTTCGTCGGGGAGATCGGCGACACCGAGCGTCGACCCGGTCGCGAGCGCCGACGCGCGTTCGATGCAGTTGCGGAGCTGGCGGACGTTGCCCGGCCAGTGGTAGGCAGCCAGCACGGCCAGTGCGTCGGGCGCGATCTCGACGATCTTCGAGCCGTGCCGTTCGCGCATCTCGGTCAGGAAGTGACGGGCGAGCACTTCGACGTCGCCGCGACGTTCACGCAGCGGCGGGACGTCGATGCGCACGACATCGAGCCGATAGAACAGGTCCTGCCGGAACGTGCCGGCGTCGACCATCCGCCGCAGGTCGCGGTTCGTCGCGCAGACGAGGCGCACGTCGGCGGCGCGATACTCAACGGCGCCGACGCGCCGAACCTGCCGCTCCTGGATCGCGCGCAGCAACTTCGGCTGGAACGCGAGCGGGAGTTCGCCGACCTCGTCGAGGAACAACGTTCCGCCGCTCGCGACCTCGAACAGTCCCGGACGGTTCTGGTCGGCGCCGCTGAACGCGCCCTTGACGTGACCGAACAGTTCACTCTCGACGAGGCTCTCGGGGATCGTCGTGCAGTCGACTGGGACGAACGGCCGCCCGGCGCGTGCGCTGTGCGCGTGCAGGTGGTGCGCGAGCAGCTCCTTGCCGGTGCCGCTCTCGCCGTGGATCAGCACCGACGCATCGGTGCGCGCGGCGCGTTCGAGCAGTTCGACGGTCCGACCGAACGACTCGGAGCGATGGATCAACGCGACGCCACGTTCGCCGCGGCGCAGACGTTCCCGCAGCGGCGGGTTCGTCGCCTTCAGGCGTCGGTGTGCGAGCGCCTTGTCGACGCGCTCCATGAACGCGTCGGCGCTGAATGGCTTCTGCAGGTAGTCGAACGCGCCCGACTTGATCGCACGCACGGCAGCCTCGATCTCCGGGAAGCCGGTCACGACCAGCACCTCGATGTCGGGGTCGCGCGACTTGATCGCATCGAGCAGTTGCAGGCCCGACACGCGCGGGAGGCGGACGTCGGTCACGACGAGGTCGAACTGCGACTCCTTCAACAGCGCCAGCGCCTGTTCGCCGGTCGTCGCGACGGTCGCGAGGTGACCGGCGCGTTTCAGGAAGAACGAGCACGACTCGGCCATGTCGATCTCGTCGTCGACGACCAAGACGCGCGCTTGCTGCGTGCTCGAGTCAGCGACCATCGCGACGCCGCCCGGACCGCTTGCAGTCCTTGCACCGCCCGAACAGCTTCAGGCTGTGGTTCGTGATCTCGAAGCCGAACCGCGCCGCCGCCAGTTCCTGGCGACGTTCGAGTTCGTCGTCCCGGAACTCGTGGATCGCGCCGCATTCGGTGCAAACCATGTGGTCGTGGTGCTCGTGACCGAGGACGTGCTCGAACTTGCGGCCGCCGTCTCCGGTGTCGAGACCCTCGACGAACCCAGCGGCTTCGAGCATTGCGAGCGTCCGGTAGACCGTCGCGCGCGAGACGCCGCGATCGATCTTCCGACACATCTCCAGCAGTTCTTCGGCGCGGAAGTGATCGTGATGGCCGAACGCGACCTCGACGATCAGCTTGCGTTGCGCCGTCCAGCGCAGCCCGTTCTCGCGGACGTAGTTCGCGACGACGTCGAGTTCCGGAAGTTCTTCTCGGGCCCGAACTCGACTCTTCACGGGAGCTGCAACCTCGGCACCACGGCGCGGGAGGATAGCGAGACCGACCCGGCGCGTTCCACCACAACCGGCGACGGGTCGCCGGCGACGGCGCGGGTCACTTGCGCGTGTCGAGGTACTTCTGGATCGACTTCTCCTGCATCGCGCGGCGCAGCAGCGGATCTTCGGCCGCCTCGCGGACGAACCGCTCGAACGTGATCTCGGAGTCCTTCAGGTACTTCAACACGCGCGGCCAGCGCTCCCGTTGGGCCTCGCAGCGCATCAGCTTGAAGTAGGCCGAGACCTGCATCGTCTTCGCGGCCTGCGGCGTGCCGATGTTGATCCGGATCTGGTTCAACGACTCCTCGTAGTCGCGAATCGCCTCCGGGATCCGGCCCATCTCGAAGTAGACGTCGCCCCGGACCTCGAGGAGCAACGAGTCCCGCTTGCGCTTCTTCAATGCGTCGTCGACGGCGTCGAGCCACGTGTCGAGCGCGCGCTTGTCGCCGAGTTCCTTCAACGCGAGGACGGCGTGACGGCCGAGCGCCGACGTCGCTTCCTTCGGGACGATGGCTCGCAGCGCGGCCACCGTCGGCGCGTGCATCTGCGGCGCGACTTTCCCGAGCGTCCGCACGGCGTGGTTCTCGAGCCCACGATCGAGATCGCCGGTCGCGAGGCGTGCGAGCAACGCCTCGGCGACACCGGCGTCGCCGCGCGCCGCGTCGCCGAAGTAGTCGAAGTACAGCGGCAGCGATTCCTTGCGGGTCTCCTTGGCGAACAGTGCGCGCACGGCCGGCAGCGCTTCCTTGGCGCGGATCGCGTGGAAGTAGGCGAGCAGCGGGTCGCGCACCTTCGGCTCGGCGGTCGCCAGCATCGGCAGCAGCCGGGCGACGCCGGCGCTGGACTCCAGCCGACGCAGCGAATGGATCGCGCTGATCAGCGCGTCGCCGCTCAGTTCGGGGAGTGCGAGTGCGAGCGCGGCGCCGGCCTGCGGCGAGTCGGTGTCACCGAGCAGCGCGATCGCGTGCGACCGTGCGACCGCGCTCTTGCCGGTCAGCAGTTCGAGCAGTGCATCGACGAACGACGCCGGCTCCAGCTTGGCGAGGACGCGCGCGCTGTTGGCGGCGACGTTCCGCGCGGACGCCGAGTCCTCGGCGGGGACCAGTCGCTCGAGCAGTGCCGGGACGACGCCGTCGCCGAGTTGGCTCGCCGTGTCGATCCGTTCGTCGAGGAAGCGACGGTTGTCGTTGTAGCCGAGCGCGAAGTCCTGCAAGAACGGCTGCAACGTCGCCTGGAACGCAGCCTGCTGGGCGGTCGCGCGTTCCTTGGCCAGGGCTGCGAGTGTCTCGAGGTCGACGCGCTGGGCGGTGACGACCGCCTGGGTGAGCATCCCGAACAGGCACAGCAACGATCCACGAACCCGCATCGGCGCAGCATCGCCCGGTCCGACGGAGGTCGCAAGCCGGAGCAAACGCGGGGATCGGTGGGCGTCGGTCAGCCCGCGCGACGCCGTCCGTAGATCCGACGCAGGGCTTCCCGATGTGCGAAGACGTAGTTCCACATGCACGCGCCATCGGCCGATGGCTTCGCGCGTCTGAAGCCAGCGCATCGCGCGCTATGTTCCGCGCCCCGATGCGAACGACGCGCGACTTCGACGTGGTGGTGATCGGCGGCGGCCATGCCGGCGCCGAGGCGACGCTGGCCGCGGCCCGGCTCGGTGCGCGCACCGCATGCATCGTGCTGGACCCCGCCGCGATCGGACGGATGTCGTGCAATCCGGCGATCGGGGGCATCGCGAAGGGGCAGCTCGTGCGCGAACTCGACGCGCTCGGCGGCGAGATGGCGCTGTGCACCGACGCGACCGGCATCCAGTTCCGGATGCTGAACACGCGGAAGGGACCCGCCGTCCGGTCGCCGCGGGCCCAGTGCGATCGGCAGGCGTACAACGCCGCGATGGCCGAGCGCGTGCTGCGGCAGGAGCGCGTCACGGTGTTCGCTGCCGAGGCGACCGAGATCCTCGTCGCGCCGGCCGCCTCGGGCGTCGCCGTGCGCGGTGTCGCACTCGGCGACGGTCGGACCCTCGCCGCGCCGTGCGTCGTCGTGACGACGGGCACGTTCCTCGGCGGAAAGCTGTTCTCCGGGCCGCACGAGACGTTGGGGGGGCGGCATGGCGAGCCCGGCCCGAGTCGACTCTCGCAGAGCCTGCGTGACCTCGGACTGCGGTTGTCCCGGCACAAGACCGGGACGCCGCCGCGGCTGTCGCGCGCGTCGATCGACTTCGAGCAGCTGACACGC
>JAEYTU010000430.1 GCA_023433825.1 Planctomycetota bacterium | reverse complement strand
GCTCGGCGTAGATCCGATCACGGCGGTCGAGTTCGCAGCGCTGCGCGCCGTGTTCGGCGGCAAGCGGCTCGTCCCGATCGAACGTCCTGACCGTTCGGTCGTCGTCGCGCGCCTCGACGGTGACGAGTCGCCGCTGCGCGTCGCTGGCTACACGGCCGATCGACGGCGGGTGGCAGAAGGACTCGTCGTCGGGACGCCGGGACAGCTCCGCGTCGCATGGCACTTCGTCGCGAACGACACCACGTCGGCCGTGGTGCGCATCGTCGACGCGACCGACGCGCCGATCGCGCGCGCATTCGTCTCGTTCGAATCGCTGCGCGAGATCACGCCCGGCGTACCGGTCGCGATCGGTCATGCCGAGCAACGCACCGACGCGGACGGCCGCGCGGCCGTTCGCGGATTGCCCGCCGGCGAGTACCGATTCCGCGCGTCGCATCCCGACGCACCGGGGCGGCCGCCGTCCGACGTCGTCGCGCGCATCCCCGGCGACGAGGTGACGATCCGATGCGGCCCTCACTCGCGCGTCGTCGTCGTCCCGTCACTGGCGACGCCGGCGTCGATCGAGGACGCGCAGGTCTGGTGGCGCCCGGCGTCCGGCGGGGCCTGGCAGACGGTGCCCGACTTCCCGCATCTGGCCGACGCCCTGCACGGCGTCGCACCGGGTCCGACCGAGTTCGTGCTGCACGCGCCGCCACTGCGCGGGCACGCGCGCTTCGACGTGCAGGCGATCGAGGCCGTGCAACGCGTCGACGTCGCCTGCACGCACGCCGCGACCGTCGACGGTGTCGTCGTCGACACGGAGGGCGCGCCGGTCGAAGGCGTCCTCGTCGCGCAGGTCACCGCCGTGAACCCGACCGCCGCCGCGCAGCCGACGACATTCGCATTCGCCCGCGCGCGCAGCGGCGCCGACGGGACGTTCCGGCTCGCGCTCGAACCGACCGAGGCGGCCCGCATCGGCGTGTGGCCGCGCGCCGGCAATGCACCACTGACCGTCGCCGACGTCGCCGGGAGCCTGCGATTCGTCGTCGACCGCAGCCGCCTGCGCTGAATGCGCGATCCTCTCAGTACGTGAACTGCGCGATCGGCGCGCCGCCGACGAACAGCGTGCCGAACGGCGTCGGCACCTGCGCCCAGTGGTAGGCGACTTCGATCTCGCTCGGCATCGTCGTCGCGACGCCGTTCGTCATCGCGAGCGGGATCCCCGGCTGACCGAGGTCGTTGGCGCTGATCTGCGTGTAGACCGTGAATCCTTCGAGGGCGCGGTTGTAGCCGAGCTCCAGATCGAGCCGCGGGAACTCGCCGGTCGCCGTCGTCGTTCCGACGCCGAGCAACACGTCGGGCAACGCGTGCAACGTCGAGCACAGACCAGGGACGGTCAGGTTGCTGTCGCGGCCGGCGAGATACAGCAGCACCGGCGCATTCGCGGGCCCGTTCGTCGCGGCGACGCGCAGCGTCATGCTGCCGACGCCGAAGCGGTTGATCAGGCTCGCCGTGTGCGTGAACGCCTGCGTCCCACCGGTCGCCGTGCAGCCGAGGCCGATCGGGATCCCGGTCAGCCCGTTCTCCTGATCGATGAAGTACCGATCGAGCGGCGCGACGCCGTTCGGATCCGGCTTCTCGCTGAGCAGATCCCAGATCAGCGGCGCGTTGCCGGGGAAGCTCCACAGCGTGTCGAACGGGATCGCGAAGTCGAACGGCGCCGGCGTCACGCGCGGGACCGCCGACCAGTCGGGGAACGAGACGAACCGGCGCGCGAACACCTCGGTCTTCGTGCTCGGCAGGTAGTTCGCTTCGAAGTTGTTCGCGAGACGCGCCCAGTCGCCGACGCCGAGGTTGACGACGATCTCGATCTGCCGCGCGACACCGGTCGCGACCGTGGACAGCCCATCGCGGCGGAACGCGATCGCGCGCAGGTTCGCGCGCGCGGTCTCGATCGTGTTGTCGATGACCTGCAGCCGTCGGTTGCCGGCGAAGTGGAAGAACGCGGCGTTGCCTTCGCGTGTGTCGAGTCCGAGCGGCGACGTGAACGTCGTCTGCGCGTGCGCGGCGGTGATGGGCAAGGCGAGAGTTGCGGCGAACGCGCCGACGGCGAGGAAGCTCTGGTGCATGGCGAGGTGAGAACTCAGGCGAGGGGGAGCCGGGGATTCTTCGCAGCGCAGCGCGCGGCGCCAACCCCTGACCGTCGTCGTGTCGTTGGCGACGGCGTGTCGGACGCCGCCATGCGCACCGCTCAGCGTTGACAGCGCGGGCAGTAGTACGCCGAGCGTGCGCCGGCGACGACGCGGCGAACGACACCATGGCACCGGCGGCAGGGATGCCCTTCGCGACCGTAGACGGCCAGTTCGCGCTGGAACGATCCGGCGCCCTCGTCGACGCCGACGTAGTCGCGCAGCGTCGTCCCGCCGGCGTCGATCGCACGGCGCAGCACCGCCTGCACGGCGTCGACGATCGCCGCGCATTCGCGTCGCGTCAGGCTGCCGGCGGCGCGGCGCGGCCGCACGGCGGCCTCGAAGCAGGCCTCCGACGCATAGATGTTGCCGACGCCGACGACGCGTCGCGCATCCATCAGGAACGTCCGGATCGCGCAGCGCAGGCCGCGTGTCGCTGCGTGCAGGTACGCCGCGTCGAACGCGTTCGACAGCGGCTCGGGGCCGAGGTCGCGCAGCAGCACGTGCGCGTCACCGGCGTGCGTGACGTCCACGCAGCCGAACCGGCGCGGATCGACGAGCCGCAACAGCCGCGTGCCGAAGTCGAGACGAACGTGTTCGTGCAGTCGCCACGGCGGCCGCTCGGCGTTCGCGCCGGCGCCGACGACGTCGACGAACAGTCGGCCGCTCATGCCGAGGTGGACGATGACCTGCGTCGACGGTGCGTCGTCGAACGCGATCAGCAGGTACTTCGAGCGGCGCGAGACGTCGATGCAGCGCGCGCCGACGAGAGCCTCGATCCGCTGCGTCGGGATCGGCCACCGAAGGTCTTGGCGGCGGAACGTCGCGCCGACGAGCCGGCGCCCGGGCAGGTGACGGGCGAGGCCGGTGCGCACGGTCTCGACTTCGGGGAGCTCGGGCATCGGCAGCGCGCGCCGTGTGTCAGTCGCGCAGCGACGCGAGAACGGCGTCGACTTCGCCGGTCATCGCGTCGATCGACGCCGCCGGGCCGACGAATGCGACGAAGCGATTGCCGTTCGGTACGTGCACGCAGGCGACCGTCATCCGGTGGTCGGGCCGCGCTGGCGCACCGG
>JAEYTU010000402.1 GCA_023433825.1 Planctomycetota bacterium | reverse complement strand
CCGGTGCGCGACGCCGACGTGCAGAAGGTGCACTTCACGTTTCGCACCGACGACGGCCAGGACACGAAAGGCGTCTCGCTCGCGCCGCTCGGTCGCCATGCGATCGGCGAACGGGTCGACGCCGAGTACGTGCCGGCGAATCCGGCGTACAGCCGGATCGTCGGGACCAGGGTCGCTGGGATGCAGACCGCCTCGATCCTCGACATCTGGTTGCTCGCCGTCGTCTACCCGGGACTGATCGCGCTGGCTTGGTGGCTGTGGCTCGTCAGTCGGTGGAATGCGCTGCTGCGCGGCGGCGACGTCGCCGTCGCCGAAGTCGTCGAGATTCGTCCGCGCCGCGTTGGCTTCCGTGCGCGGTGGACGGCGCGATACCGATTCCGCGATCACCACGCGCGGATCTGCGAGGGCGTGCAGAGCGTCGCGAAGGGTTCCGCGCTCGGCCGACGGTTGGCGCAGGGTCACAGTCGCGTCGCCGTCGTCCACGATCGCTCGCGGCCGACGCGCAGCAGTCTGGTCCTCGCCGACGACTTCCACGACGCGAACCCGAAGACCGGCGGGATGTCACCGAGTCGCACCGGTACCTGACGCGATGACGACGACGACGACGACGACCGAGCCGACTTCGATCGGACGCCCACCGCGCACACCGCGCTGGCGACCTGCGCTGGCACGACGGTTCGTGCTCGGACTGCTCGGCGGGATCCTGCTCTTCGATGCGCTCGTGATCGGGATCGTGTTCCTGTTCCTCGGCTACCCGGTCCTGCCGTTCGACGACCTCGCGCTGAACGACCGCGCGACGACGACCGAAGCCGTCGTCGAGTCGGTCGAGCCGACCAGCTTCCGGGTCGGTTCGCGACACGCCATTCACGTCGGCTACCGATTCCGATCGGACGACGGCACCGAGCACGTCGGCGCCAGCTTCACGTTCGACGAGAGCTTCGCGATCGGCGCACGACATCCGGTCGAGTACCTGCCCGAAGCGCCGGACGCCAACCGTCTGCGCGGCACGGTCCGCGTCCCCGGTGGCTGGGTGCCGTTCGTGCTGTTGCAGATCCCCCTGATGGCCGGCGTCGTGATGCTGCTGATCTACCTCCGCGGCGTCGTGCAGACACGGATCCTGCTGCGCGACGGCACTGCGGTTCGCGCACAGGTCGTGACGGCGAAGCCCGTGCGTCACGTCAACCCGCGCCGCGTTCGCGTCGAGTACCGCTTCCTGGCCGGCGGCCTCTGGCACGACGGCAACCATCAGGTCGGCGCGCGCTCGCCACTCGGGCGCAGGCTGCTCGAGGGCGCAACCGAAGTCGACGTCGTCCACGACCCGTTCGACCCGAAGCGCAGCCGCGCCGTGGCGCCCGAGGACTTCGCCGACGCGTGAACTTCGCCGACGCATGAACTTCACCGAAGCATGAGCGAGCGCCGTCGTGACGACTGAGTCGGTCGATGCAGTGCTCGGTCCGGGCGGACCGATCGCGCGCCGCTTGCCGGGGTACGAAGTTCGTCCCGAGCAGGTCGAGCTGTCACGCGCGGTCGCCGACGCGCTGCGCGAACGGACGCATCTGCTGGCCGAAGCCGGCACCGGCGTCGGCAAGTCGTTCGCGTACCTGCTGCCGGCGGTGCTGCACGCCGTCGCGCACGCCGGGAGCGGGCCGATCGTCGTGTCGACGCGCACGATCGCGCTGCAGGAGCAGCTCGATCGCAAAGACCTCCCGTTCCTGCAGTCGGTGCTGCCGCTGGAGTGGTCGGCGGTCACGGCGATCGGCCGCAACAACTACCTCTGTCTGCGTCGGCTCGACTTGGCGCAGCGCGAGCGCGCGAGCCTGTTCGCCGACGCGACGCACGAGCAGCAACTCGCCGACGTCGTGACGTGGGCGGCCACGACCCGCGAGGGAACACGGCTCGATCTGCCCGGCGCGATCGACGCCGCCGTCTGGGAGGAGGTCCGCGCCGAGCACGGCAACTGCCTGCAGCGCGCGTGCAAGTACTACGAACCGTGCCACTGGCAGCGCGCGCGGCGGCGGATGGACGGCGCGCAGATCCTCGTCGTCAACCATTCGCTGTACATGGCCGACGTCGCGCTGCGGATGGCGGGGTCCGCGTATCTGCCGGCGCATTCGGTCGTGATCTTCGACGAGGCCCACCACCTCGAACGCGTCGCGACCGAGTCGCTGGGACTTCGGCTGACGCGCGGAGTTCTCGGCTGGCACCTGAAACGACTGCATGCACGCGGTGAGCGGAGTCTGCTCGTTCGCGCGAGCCTGTCGCACGCCGTCCCGCTGCATCAGCGGCTGCGCGAGGCGGTTGACGAGTTCTTCGCGGGGCTCGACGTGCTGGTCGGCGACGAACGCGACGCGATGCTCGGGCTCGACGATCGCGCGTTCGACGATCCGCTGTCGGAGCCGTTGCTGCAGCTCGCGTCGACGATCGAGGACGGTGCCGAGCGCGTCGGCGAAGTCGACTTGAAGATGGAACTCGCCTCGCGCGCGCGCGGGCTGCGCACGCTGCAGACGATGGTCGACAACTTGGCGCGGCCCGGCGTCGCCGGAACCGTGCGATGGCTCGAACGCGGACGCGGCGGTGCGGAGCTGCGCGCTGCGCCGATCGAGGTGCGCGGCGCGCTGGCGGCGCACGTGTTCGGCGGCGGTCGAACGGCCGTGCTGGTCAGCGCGACACTCGGCGCCGGTGCGGATCCGGAGTTCGGTTGGCTGCGCGAACAACTCGGCATCGGCAAGGCGAAGACGCTGCGGCTCGGATCGCCGTTCGACTACGCGCAGCAGATGCGCGTCGTCGTCGCCGAGGGCATGCCGGATCCGGCGCGCGATCCGAAGACGTTCGAACGCGAGGCGATCGACGCGGTCCGACGTCACGTGCTCGACAACGGCGGGCGCGCGGTCGTCCTGTGCACGTCGTGGCGCTTCGTGCAGGCCCTCGGCGCGGCGCTGCTTCCGTCGCTGACCGATGCCGGCATTCCGCTGCTGGTCCAGGGTGCCGAGCCGATCGGCCGGCTGCTGCAACGCAAACTCGCCGAACCGACGTCGGTGCTGATCGGGACCGACTCGCTGTGGGAGGGCATCGACCTGCCCGGCGACGCGTTGACCTTGGTCGTCATCACGAAGTTCCCGTTCCAGCAGCCGGGACATCCGCTGACGCAGGCGCGGATTCGCGCGATCGAGGCGAAGGGCGGCAACGGCTTTCGCGACCACTCGCTGCCGGAGGCGATCCTGAAGTTCCGCCAAGGCGTCGG
>JAEYTU010000371.1 GCA_023433825.1 Planctomycetota bacterium | reverse complement strand
ATGGCCTTCGGCCGGGACCACGGCAGCGAGGCGTTGCTGCGCCTGGAGGTGCGTTACGACACCACAGGGAGCGGCGGCTGGACGGCGTGGATGCCGGCGCGCCGGCGATGGATGGTCGCGCAGAAAGTGCAGGCGCGCATCTCCCTGGGTCGCCGTTTCGCTTCCTACGTTGCCCGCGTGTCGAACCTCGTCCTCGAAGCGGGCTCCTGATGTCGCAGGACTACCGCGTCGACTACAGCGGCAAGGCCGCCGATCTCGTGATCACGAACTACCTGCCCGCCTCGCTCGAGGCGCTGCGGAGCATGTTCGTCGGTGCGTCGGCGCCGTCGTCGCCGATCGCCGGGCAGCACTGGATCGACACGACGAACGCGGTCGAGAAGGTGTGGAACGGCAGCGCGTGGGTCGTCTGCGGACCGGCCTACGCCAACGCCGGACACCTGTGCATCCCGCTGCAGTTCGGCGCCGTCACGGCGTCGGTGACGCGCCGGATCCTGTGTCAGCCTACGCGGCTGGTCATCGAGAAGTTGGTGCTCGTGTCGGACACGGCAACGACCGGAAGCTCCGCTGGTGCGACGGAGTGGACGGCGATGCTGCGCAACGAGAGTGCGGGGGTCGATCTGTTCAGTGCGGCGCCCGGCACGGGCACCAACGTTTCTGGCGTCGGCGGCGGCGTCGAACTCGCGGTCGACACCGCGTTCGTGCTGACGCCGAACCAGAACGCGACGACGCAGGCGAACGACGTCCTGACGCTCGAGATCGCGAAGGTGGGATCGCCGACGAACCTCGGCGACCTCGCAGCATTCCTCCATTGCTACATGAGGGGCAACTGATGCCGGAGGGAGGGATCATCCCGGTTCTGTTCGCTGCGATCGCTTCGATGTTCGCTCTGCTCGCCTACGTCGTGAAGTGGATGATGACCCGCTTCGAACGCTCGATGGACTCGCGCGACGAGCAGATCGCCGAACTGGTCAAGTCGATCCGGAGCACGCACGACCTCTTCGCGCACACGCAGCGGGAGATGGTCATCGAGCTGCGCGCCCTCGCGTCGGCACAGCGCGACATGGCTGCAGCGCTGAAGGACTTCCACAAGGAGGCTCGATGAAGTTCTGGAGATGGCGCCGCCGGCAGCAGGAAGCCCGGCAACTGTGGACCCCGCCCTCGTGGCTGCGGTTCTTCTCGATCCTCGCCGTGCTTGCGTTGCTCGCCGGCTGCATGGGCACGCCGGTCCTCGAGACCTACGCACGTGCGGAGCAGGGCACGTGGGAGATCGTCGGACCCGAGTACGTGGACCTGCTTCACGGGCGGCGCACGCCGTCCGACTGGACTCCTGAGCAGAAGCGCGCCCGCGAGCTGCTCCTCGAGTCGCGACGCATCGCGATCGAGGCCGCATTGCCGAAGGAGCCGCCGCGATGAAGATCGACCTCCGCGAGGAGATGCGCCAGCGCGCGCGCGCCGCCGCGCTCGAGCTGAAGCTCAGCGAGCGCGACGTGCTCGTCGTCGAGGAAATCGCCGCGACCCACGCCGAGGTCGAGATCCTCGCTGCCGTCGGCGCCGACGTCTCCGACCTCCGCCGCGTGCTCGAGAAGGCGTGGGGCAACCTGAATGCAGCGGTCCAAGCGCGCGCGCAGAAGGCGCTCACGGTGGCGCTGACCGGCATTGTCGCGGGACTCGTCCGCGGCGTTCTGACTCTCTGAAGGACTGACGATGACGCGATTCCAATACGACGACGTCCGCAACCTGCTCGCGCAGGCCGGCATCAACCTGCTGACTGACGACATCCGAGCCGTCGCGATCGACCTCACCGAGTACACCCCGAACCCGGCGCACGAGTTCCTCGCCGACGTTCCGGGCGCCGCGCGCATCGGGACGCCGGTCGCGCTGACCGGTCGCGCTGTCGGTGTGTCGCAGGTCGGCGCCGTAACGGCCGATCCGACGGTGTTCGACGATCTGACCGGGCCCGAGATCGGGGCCGTGATCTGCTTCCGTCACACCGGCAACGATGCGACGGCGCGGCTCGTGACGTTCACCGACGAGGGCGGAGGGCTGCCCTTCACTCCCAACGGGCAAGACCTCACGGTCAATTGGCCGGCGACCGGCTTCGCGCGGTGCTGAGATGACCGACCCCAACGACCGTCCGATCCCCGCCGCCGTCGCGAAGACGGCGCGCGACATCGCCGAACGAACGGTGCGCCGCCCGCGCGGCGCATCGATCGACGACAAGCTGGACGCCGATCTCGCCGCCTGTCCGCGCTGGATGAACCCAGTCGTCGAGGCGGTGCGCAGCGCTTCGGCCACGCTTGAGCGCGCGAAGTCGACCGCGGCGCACGCTGCGATCGAGTTCTGCGAGAAGGACCCGGAGGCGTCGGACGCGCGCGCCGCGGAGAGCCGCCTGCGCAAAGCCGTCGCCGAGTTGCGTTCGGCCGAGGCGTCCTTCGCGATGATGCGAGAGCTGCGGGCTGCGTGCATGCTCGGTCAGGATGCATTCGCGGCGCAGGCGAAGGAATTCGCGCAGACGATCGTCCCGAGCCCGCAGGTCGCTCCGGTCGAGACTCCGGTCCCGGACACGACGCCGCCGGCCGAGGACTGATCGCGCGTGGCGCTCACGATCCAGACGCTGCGCACGACAGCGCATCGTGAGCGCCGCACGAACTCGGCAGGCTTCTCACTTTGCGTCGTCGACGGTCCCGACGGCCCCGAGTTCGCAGGTGTCTGGTACCTGTGGATCTGGACTGACGAGGCGGGTCCGCACGCCGAGATCTGCAACACGCTGCCGCTCCGACTGCGCGGCGATGGCTCGTCGTCGTACGTGCGCGACGTCCACTGCTACGCGATCACCGCCGACGGCGTGGTGCGCGACGAGAACGGCGATCCGATCACGCAGACCACGCCGACGCCGTCAGGATCGATCTCGCTGACGATCACCGACAACGCCGCGGCGACGCTGATCGCCGTCGACAAGGTCGGCGACGACATCGAGGCCGACGACGGCACCGACGTCTACTACGCCGACGAGGTCCTCGGCTCGAACTCGACGGGCAACGGCACGTCAGGCAATCCCTGGCGCACGCTGTCGAAGATCGTCGAGGAGCGCTCCGCCAATGATCAGGTCTGGCAGGTTGCGACCGAGGACTACGAGTGGAACGGCTTCTTCGGGCCGGACGACCTGACGAACTGGGAGTTCTCCGCGGCGCCGTCGGCGACTGTGAACCTGCTCGCGACGGCTGGCTTCGGGCAGTACGGGTTCAACGGCACGCTGAACGACGTTCGACTGTGCGGCTACAACTTCTCGCCGCTCAGCGGGACGAGCGTGGGTGGCACGGCGTCGACGTTTGCGGACAGCGAGCTGTCGTACCACTTCACGATGTTCGACGTCACGAGCACCGGGACGGAGTCGGGCATCGCGTGGACGAACGACAGCAGCATGAGCGGCGTGTACGTGCACGGCTGCGACCTCGCGTGCTCCGAGTTCATGATCTTCGCCGGTGGCCGGTGCGAGTCGATCAACCTCGTCGACTCGACGCTGCACCAGGACTCCGGCATTGCGAGCGCTTCGCAGTCGATGTTCCGCATCTACGCGATGCGCCGGTCGGCCTTCCACCGCTGCACGGTGATCAAGGAGAACGGGAACCCGGCGACCTTCAGGTTCAACGCGATCGACGAATCAGCGCACCCCGGCGCCGCCGACTGGCGGATCGACGGGATGCACGGGAACTACCACAACAGCTTCCTCGACCTGGTCATCCAGATCTCGGACGCCATCGACGACGCACACGACTGCTTCGTCTTCGCAAACGACAGCAGCTACACCGGCGACTTCCAGTCTGCCTTCCTCGAGTTCAACAACCTCGATGTCTGGCACGACCGCGCCGGCCGCGGCATTCGCACGACGTCGGCGCACAGCCACTGCCGCGACTGGCGCGTCACGAACTCCCGGTGGGGTCGCGACCCCGGCACTTCGACGAACGACCGCGGCGGCTGGTGGAATGCGTTCTGGGTCGACGCGTTCGGCGGCACGGAGAACCGCACGCGGCTGCGCGTCATCCACAACGACTTCATCTTGCTGAAGTATCGAAGCTCGTCGTGGTCGAGCCTGTTCTCGAACTCGGCGGCGAAGATCGACCAGGCGTACGCGGAGGTCTCGCGGAACCTGTTCATCTACAACGTGATCGCGCAGGGCGGGCTCGCCGAATTCGGGCCGACGCTTCCGAACACGTCGCTGATCGGGCTCGGCGAGAACTGCTTCGTCAAGACGGACCTGCACTCCGCGACGGACGCGCAGTCGTGGATCATCCGCCACAGCGGCGGCAGCGCTGACCGCACGCAGGCGCAGTGGATCACCGACGGGATCGACGGCAACGCGACCGGGTACACGATCGCGCACGCCACCGTTGCAAGCGATCACTACGACTTCTCGTTGCATCGCACGCGCGCGGGCGCCGCGTGGGAAGGTGCTGCGACGCGCAGCGACTTCTGCAGGTACGACTGC
>JAEYTU010000348.1 GCA_023433825.1 Planctomycetota bacterium | reverse complement strand
GCGCCGACCAGCGCGCGCTCGGCGCGACCGCGCCTCAGTTCGCGAACGGCCCAACGCAGTGCGACCAGCGACCCGGCTTCGCGCTGCGTGAACGTCGCATTCGCCGCGCGCGCGCCGGTCGCGATCGCGACCTGACCGGCGGGGGCGTTCGCGACGCAGTCGGTGAACAGGTACGGCGACGCCAGTTCGGGCCCGAGGTCGAGGATCTCGATCATCAACCGTTCGGTGAACGACGACGCGCCGAACGACGTCGCGAACCCGACCGCGGTCGGCGGTGCGTCGCCGAGGGCGGGGGCGTCGACGACGGCGCCCGCGTCGCGCAGCGCGAGCTGCGACGCGCCGACCGCGAACCGCGACACGAGACTCATCCGCCGCGCCAGCTTGGCCGGCACGAGATCGGTCGCCGCGGCGGGCGGGCAGCGCCCGACCCGCAGCGCGCGCGAACGGCGATGCGCGATCGACGCGCTCGAAAGCGGTGCGTCGCACGCCAGCCCGCGAGCGAGCGCCGCCGCCATCGCATCGACACCGACGCCGAACGGACCGACGGCGCCGATCCCGGTCACGACGATCGCGTCGTTCACGTCGTTCACGTGGTTCACGTCGTTCCTCGATCGCCCTCGCCCTGGGTCGCGACGCGACGGAAGACCAGCGCCGTGTTGGCGCCGCCGAACGCGAGGTTCGTCGACAGTCCGACCTCGCATCGCGCGAGCTGGCGCGGCACGTCGCGGACGAGGTCGACGCCGAGCATCGGATCGGTCGGCTCGTCGCCGGGCGTCGGCGGTACCAGACCTTCTCGCAGCGCCAGCACGGTGACGACGGCTTCGAGCGTGCCACTGCTGCCGAGCAGATGCCCGACGGCCGCCTTCGTCGACGTGACCGGCAGCGTCGCTGCGCGTGCGCCGAACACCGACCGCAGCGCCTGCGCCTCGGCGGCGTCGTTCAGCGGTGTTCCGGTGCCGTGTGCATCGACGAAGTCGACGTCGTCGGGCACGCATCCCGCGGCAGCGAGTGCGAGTTCGATCGCATGCGCGGCACCACTGCCGTCCTGCGCCGGCGCCGACATGTGGTGCGCGTCGCAGGTGCTCGCCGCTCCCGCCAGAACGGCGAGCGGCGAGGCGCCGCGCGCGCGCGCGTGCGACGCGCGCTCGAGGACGAGCACCGCCGCGCCCTCGCCGAGCGACAGTCCGGCGCGCTCCGCCGTGAACGGCCGCGACGGCTGCGCGTCGACCGCGCGCAGCGCGTTGAACCCGGCGTACGTGATCTGACACAGCCCGTCGGCACCGCCGACGATCGCGACGTCGCATTCGCCGGCGTCGAGCATCGCGAGGGCTTCGTCGAGCGCCATGCTCGACGAGACGCAGGCCGTCGACGAGGTGTGCACGGGGCCGCGGACACGGAAGCGCCGCGCGACGGCGTCGCCGGGTGCGCCGTTCTGCTGCGCGGCGATGATCCGCGCGCTGATCCGACCGTTGCCGTCGCGCAGCGCGGCGAAGCAGCGTTCACCCTCGAGCAGGCCACCGGTGCTGCTGCCGAACAGGACCGCCGTGCGCCGCGACTGCGACGGATCGAACCGCGCTTGCGTCAGTGCTTCGTGAGTCGCGGCGATCGCGAACCGATCGGTCCGGCTCAGCGTCCCGTCGTCGTCCGCGAGCCGCTCGGGCAGCGCTTGACCGGCGATCTGCGTCCGATGGCGTTCGCTCGGGAACAGCGTGAACGACGCGATCGCGCGATCGCCGGCGAGCAGCCGCGGCCAGATTGTCGCGCAGCTACCGCCCAGCGAGCACACGGCGCCGACGCCGGTCACGACGACGCGCGCCGCGTCGTCACGCATCGCTGCCGGTCTTCCGCTTCGCGATTCGTTGGTCGACGAACGCCGCCAGCGCGTCGATCGAGGCGAATGCTTCGCGCCCGATCTCGTGGCTCTCGGTGCGGATCCCGAACTCCCGTTCGATCGCGACGACGAGTTCGAGTGCGTCGACGGAGTCGAGTCCGAGGCCGGCGCCGAACAGCGGAGCCGAGGAGTCGATCTCCTCGGGCCGCACGCCCTCGAGGTTCAGCGCGCGGACGATCAACGACTTCAGGCGGGTGACGGTTGCGGGACTCGCGTTCATGGGCCGGTAGTGCCGCGATCTTTCGCGGGTTGCAGCAGTTCGTCGGGCTCGTTCCTCGGCGACGACCGTTCGCCGACGGTGTCGCGAGCGGCACGGGAGGCCCCAGCGAGCACTGTCCCATCGCGGCACGCGATGTCGGTCTCCGCGCGTAGCGCGGAGACCTTGGGCTGCGGCCCGATCGCGGGCCGCGATGGGGCAGTGGCGACGAGATCCTTCGAGTGGATCCGAGGAACGATCGCGCGCTTCCTCTGCATGCGCGCGAAATGGAACATCAGTTTGAGGCGCAGCCGATCGAGCATCCCCGGACTCCAGAATCCGGCGAGCACGAGCGTGACGGCGCGGACGAGACCGAGGCCGGGCTTCGGTGCGAAAAACAGATCGCGGAACGCCGGGTCGTAGAAGCCGACGACGAAGCGTCGCACGAAGCGGTACCGCTCCTGCTGCATCGCGTCGTAGGCGGCGAAGTCGAACGCGTTCGGGCGGCCGTCGCGCAGCGCGCGGTCGGCGGCGTCGGCCGCGTCGAGGCCCCCGCGAACCGCAAACATGACGCCGGACGAGAACACCGGGTCGAGGAACGCGGCCGCGTCGCCGACGAGCAGGTACCGGTCGCCGCTCCAGCGCTTCGCGCGGTACGAGAACGTGCTCTCGAAGTGGACCTCCGACGTGCGCTGCGCGCTCGCGAACAGCTTCTGCGCGACCGGGAGCCGCGTCATGTACTCGTCGAGCAGCGCCTGCGGCTCGGGTCGCGCGCCGGTGCCGGACGACTTCTGCTGGTACAGGTCGAAGTCGAGCACGACGCCGACGCTGGTCACGCCGTCCGGCAGCGGGATCACCCACATCCAGGCGAGATCCTTCGCCGACAGCACGCGGATGTCGCCGGCGCGCCGGCCCTCGCGGCGTGGGATACCGGTGAAGTGCGCATAGGCGGCGACCTTCCGCAGTTCCGGGTCGGGCACCCGCAGGTCGTCGCGGCGCGCCATGAACCCGGCGCGGCCGGAAGCGTCGATCAGCACTGCGGCGCGCAGCGTCCGCGCGGCGCCGGACGTCTCGGTCACGTCGAGTTCGACCCCGTTCGCGTCGAACCGCGCCGCCTTCGCGCGGCCGTGGATCCGCTGCGCACCGGAGTCGGTGGCGTGCTGCAGCAGCATCGCGTCGAACGTCGCGCGCGGGACCTGCCACGTGTGCGTCTGCATGTCGCGCATCGCGACGCCGAAGTCGTAGACGATCTCGTGGCGATCGTCCTCGTCGAGGAAGCACGCGCCGTACTTCTTCGTGAACCCGGCCGCGCGGATCTTCGCGTCGATGCCGAGGCGCTCGAAGACGACGTTCGACATCGGCAGCAGCGATTCGCCGATGTGAAACCGAGGGAACGTGTCGGACTCGATCAGCGCGACCTTGCGCCCGTGCCGCGCGAGAGCGGCGGCTGCACTGGCTCCGCCGGGACCACCACCGATGACGAGGACGTCGAATTGCATCGCGATCCGAGAGTAACCTACGCCGCGCCCTTGACGTCATCCTCCGCAAGCCTGTCTCGGCCATCGATCGTCGAACGGTTCGACGCGCTGTTGCGCGCGAATCCCGACGCGGCGGTCACGCTCGACGATCACGGCGCGTGCAGTCGCGCCCAGATGAAAGACCGCTCACGAGCGGTCGCGCGCGTGCTCGCGGAGTCTGCACTCGCGCATGGCACGCCGGTCGTGTTCATGGCGCGCAACGGTCCCGACTTCCTCGCCGGCCTGCTCGCGCTGTGGCGGGATGGCTTGGTCCCGGTGCTCGTCGACCCGGCGACGCCACGTTCGGCCGTCGATCGGCTCGCGGCAGCCGTGCACGCACCGGTCCTGCTGACGGCCGACGCGGCGTGGCCGCGCCCGTGCGCGTTCCAGACGGTCGCGCTCGGGCACGACGCACAGCCGCTGCCCGGTGTCGCGCTGGTCAAGACGACGTCGGGGACGACCGGGGCGCCGGCCGGAATCGCGGTCACCGCGCAGGCACTGCTCGCCGACGCTGCGGCGCTGGCGTCGACGATGGGGATTCAGCCGCAGGACCGCGTCGTCGCGGCCGTTCCGATGTCCTTCTCGTACGGGATCGGGAGCCTCGTCGTCCCGGCGCTGACGCAGGGAGTCACGCTGGTCGTGCCGCGGGACGCGACGCCGCTCGATGCGGTTGCGGCGGTGTCCCGCCATGCGGCCACCGTGCTGCCGACGGTTCCGATCCTGATCCGCGCGCTGGCCGAACGTGCCGACGAACCGCCGCTGCCGGCGTCGCTGCGACTCGTGTTGACGGCCGGCTCGCCGCTCGCGCCGGACGTCGCGCGCGCGTTCCGCGTCCGGTTCGGGCGCGCAGTGCACGTCTTCTATGGGACCAGCGAGACCGGCGGGATCACGTTCGATCGGACCGGCGAGTCGGCGGAACGCGGAACGGTCGGAACGGCTGTCGACGGCGTCGCCGTGACGATCGGCGTGGACGACGCGGTCGTCGTCGCGTCACCGGCGCTCGGTCACGCCTACGTCGGAGCCTGCGGTCGCGAGTTCCCGGCCGGCGGCTTCGCGACCGGCGACCGCGGGGTGCTGGAGAACGGCGAGCTGCGGCTGCTCGGCCGCCGCTGCGACTCGATCAACGTCGACGGTCACAAGGTCAGTCCGCGCGAGATCGAGTCGGTGCTCGCGAGCCATCCCGACGTCGCCGACGTCGTCGTGACCGGCGCGGCCCGGCCCGGCCGCGAGTTCGCACGCGCGTTCGTCGCGAGCCGCAGCGGCGCACTGACGCGCGCCGACGTCGTCGCGTGGTGTCTGCGCCATCTGCCGCCGTACAAGGTTCCGCACGCGATCCGCTTCGTGACCGAGATCCCGCGCAACGCACGCGGCAAGGTCGACCTCGCGAGCCTGGAGCGTCTCGCGACGCCGTGACCGGCGCCGCTCGGAGGCGAGGTGCGGCGCTCGCCGGCCTCGCGGCGTGCCTGACGGTCGCCGCTTGCGCGAGCTATGGCCCGCTGCCAGACGATCTCGCACGGCGGTTGACCGACCGGATCGCGCGTGACGCGACGTTCGTGACCGAGTCGGCGACCGTGACGATCACTTCGGACGCGTTGAACGGTGAGTTCACCGGCCGGTTGGCTGCGCGTCGCGACACTGCGCCGACCGTCCGTGTGCAGTTGTTCCCCGACCTCGGCGGGAAGGTCCTCGACGTCCTCGTCGACGCGCGGCAGATCGTCGCGGTCATGCCGCAGGCCGGGCTGGCCGTGTCACGCCGGACCGACGACGCGACGCTGCCGCCGTACGACCCGCTGCTGTTCGTCGCCGTCAGCCTGCTCGAATCGTTCACGCCGGTCACGAAGCTCCGCGTTCGCGGCGCACGGCGCGTCGACGGTGGCGTCGAACTGCTGCTCGACCCGACCGTCGCCGGAACGCGTGTGACCGCGATCGTCGACGACGCCGGCGCCGTGCTGCATCACGAGATCGCGCTGCGCGCGGCGCGGTGGCGAATCTCGACGCGTGCGAATCGGGTCGAGGCGCACGGGTCTGGGTTCGCGCTGGTCGCGGCAGTCGAGGAGCGCGAGACCCACGCGGCGCTGCCGTCCGACGCGTTCGCCGTACCGACGCTCGCAGAGGACACGACACGGTGAACTTCGACTCCACGTTTCGCGCACTCGCGCGCGCCGCCGTCGACCGACCGGGCGTCGTGCTGCTGCTGGCGCTGCTCTACACGGGCGCCACGGCATTGCTGTGGCCGCGCTTCACGATCGAGCCCGACATCTCGCGGATGCTGCCGGAGCACGACCCAGACGTCGTATTGGTGCGCGAGATCGAGCAGGACGCCGCCGCCGTCCGGAGCCTGTTCGTCCGCATCCGAGGCGCCGTCGACGACGCGGCGCTCGCCGCGCTCGCCGAGGACTTGCGGCAGTCGCCTCACCTGCAGCAGGTCGATGCGACGCGCGCCGAACTGTTCGGGCCGACGTTCGAACGTGCGCGTTCGGCGCCGCTGTGGGCGCTCGCGCCAGAGGAC
>JAEYTU010000191.1 GCA_023433825.1 Planctomycetota bacterium | reverse complement strand
GTCCTGCTCCTGTCCGTCACCGCCGTCCTGTGCGCGTGCGCTTCCCAATCGAAGCCTGCGCCCGAGTCGCAGTCGTCGGTCGCACCGCCGCCGCCGATGACCGACGTCGCGAACGCCTACGAAGCAGCCGTCCGCGTCGAACTGCCGAAGGTCGCCGCGACCGAGTCGAGCGGCCTCCACAACGTCTACCGACTGAGCCCGAACATCGTGTCGGGCAGCGAACCGCACGGGGAAGAAGCGATGGCCGAGATCGCGCGGATGGGCGTCAAGGCCATCCTGTCCGTCGACGGATCGACCCCGGACGCCGCGACGGCCGCCAAGTACGGGATCCGCTACGTGCACGTGCCGATCGAGTACCGCGGGATCAGCGAAGCCGAGGTCCTGCAGATCGCGAAGACGTTCCGCGAGGTCGAGGGGCCGTTCTACGTGCACTGCTTCCACGGCAAACACCGCGGCCCCGCCGCTGCGGCGATCGGCCGGATCGTGCTCGACGGCGCACCGCGCGAACGTGCGCTCGCCGAGATGCGTCAGTGGTGCGGGACCGCGCCGTCGTACGAGGGGCTCTACGCGACGATCGCCAAGCAGACGCTGCCGGACGAAGCGGCGACGCAGTCGTTCGCGTTCGACTTCCCGTCCGCGCAGCGCCCGGAAGGTCTCGCGAGTCAGATGGTCGCGATGTCGCGGCCGCACGATCACCTGGTCGATCTCGCGAAGCGCGACTGGCGACTCGACCCCACGCATCCCGACATCGACGCCGTCAACGAGTCGAAGAAGATGCTCGACGCGCTCGAAGCGATGCTGACGGGCGACGACTACCGCGACGGGCCGGCCGACTTCCGCGGTTGGACCGACGACTCGGTCGCAGAGGCGCGCAAGCTGCATGCGTTCCTCGTCGACGTGAAGGCCGGCAC
Source organism: Planctomycetota bacterium (assembly GCA_023433825.1). GTDB lineage: Bacteria > Planctomycetota > UBA1135 > UBA1135 > UBA2386 > JAEYTU01. The sequence continues at coordinate 2,105 of JAEYTU010000191.1, read as the reverse complement.
GGCCGCCGCCGCGACGCCGGCGAAGAAGTCGCTGACGACCGTCATGAACCTCTGCAAGAAGTGCCACGACGCGTACCGCAACTGACGCGGTGCGATTCACTCAGACCCACGAGTTCGTCAGCAGCTCACCCATCCCGCCGGCGCCCGGAACGATGTACTGCTGATCGTTCAGGCCGCGTTCGCGATCGATCGCCGTTCCTGGTCGCGTGTCGAGCACGTCGCGCGGCGAGAGCCCGCGGTCGAGGCGGCAGGCGTAGATCTTCGTCTCCGGCGCATCGGCCCGGATCCTCGCGATCGCCTCCGGCGTGACCATCAAGTGCATCGCGACGCAGGCGCGCGGCGTCGTCCCGGTCTGCGTGCGGTAGGTCTCGACGACGCGCACGATCGTTCCGCCGGTCGCGCCCATCGGATCCGGAATCAACAGCACGGCGTCGTCGACGGGTCCGCCGATCTTGCTGCCGTCCAACCGAACACCGACGACGTGCCCGCTCGGATCGGTCACGCGCGACAGGTTCAGGAAGTCGAGGCGCACGTTCGCCGGCGGCAGCAGTCCGGTCGCGATCTCGTAGCACGACTGCGCCGGCAGGATCCCGGCGCGGATCACGGCGCACAGCACGAGCGGCGTCTGCGCGCACAGCACGTCGGCATCGACGAAGGCGCGCGGTTCGGTCGCCGTCATCCGCGTCGGCGATCGCTCGCGGCGCGTCGGGAACTCGCGCGCCAGCACGCACTGCACGAGTCGTTCGTAGGCGAGGCGCACGAGGCTCGGCAGCCGTTCGGTGCCGGTCGTCGGCGCGCCGATTCGCGTCAGCAACGTCGCCGTGAACGGGTCGTCGAGGATCGTGACGTTCGGTCCGTAGTCGTGGGTCAGCAGCACGCGGTCTCCGGGATCGGCGCGCGCAGGCTTACACTCCGCGCCCCCTCGACCGCCACAAGCGCCGCCACACGAAGCCCATGACGCACGCGTTCCCAGTCCTGATCGATCGGAACACTCTGCTGACGCGCATCCAGGAACTCGCCGATGCGCTGTCGCGCCGGCTCGCGGACCCGCCGCCGGTGTTCGTCGCCGTCGTCGAGGGCGCCCGCGTGTTCACGCGCGAATTGATGCGGCGCCTGCCGGTGCGTCTGCCGGTCCACGAGGTGCGCGCGGCGTCGTATGGCGCCGGCACGACGAGCAGCGGCGCCGTCGCCGTGACCGGCGGCGAGATCGACGTGACGGGGCGCGTCGTCGTGCTGCTCGAGGACATCGTCGACACGGGTCGCACCGTCGAACGTCTGAGGGCGTGGTTCCTCGGACGCGGTGCCGCGGCCGTCGAGGTCGTCACGTTGCTCAGCAAGCCGTGTCGTCGCGTCGTCGAGGTGCCGCTGACCGACGTCGGGTTCGTCGTCGACGACCACTTCGTCATCGGTTTCGGGATGGACGTCGCGGGCCGATTCCGCGAACTGCCCGAAGTCGTCGTCTACGACCGTGCGCTCGATCGCACGGCGTCGAGTTCCCCTTCCGCTTCCGCCACCCGTACCGATTGATGCCCACGATCCTCTCGCTGTTCGCCGTTCTCTCATTCGCATGTCCGCAGCAGCCGGTGCCGGCACAGGAGGCGATGCCGACGCCGGCCGCGCCGATCGGTGTCGAGGTGACCGTCGAGCTGAAACCGGCCGACGTCGACGACGGTCGCGGCCTCGGCTGGAGCCCGAAGGCGGCGGCCGTGCCGCTGAAGGCGGACGGCGCGTTCCTCGTCGGCGCATTCGCACTCGGTGGCAAGGAACTGCCGCACGTGCGCGTGCGACTCGGCCGCAGCGAAGGCGCCGAGCGTCACGACCTGCTGTGGATCGACGCCGATCGCGACGGCACGTTCACCGATGCCGAACGGTTGGAGACGACGCCGAAGGACCAGCGCGGCAAGTGGTGGTCGAGCTTCTCGACGACGCTGCCGGTTCCGGTCGCCGGTGACGGGTCGCGGCCATACCCGCTCTCGCTGTGGTTCGTCGCCGACCCGCAGGAACCGGATGCGCCGCCGACGCTGCGTTGGACGCGGCGTGGATGGCATCACGGCGAGGCGACGCTCGGCGGCAAGCCGGTGTTCGTGCTCGTGACCGAGATGCGT
>JAEYTU010000339.1 GCA_023433825.1 Planctomycetota bacterium | reverse complement strand
CTGCCGACGTTCCCGATGCTGCTGTGCGTGCAGGCGCTGTTCCGCGGCGGCGGCGCCGGAACGGCCGCGCTGCTCGCGGTCTCGGTCGCGATCGCGTGGCTCGGCGGCCTGCCGCAGGTCGCGCTGCAGGCGACGTGGCTGACGCTCGGCTACGCCGTGCTCGAGACTGCACGAACGCCGGGCCGACGTCTGCGCCCGCTGCTGTACCTCGGCGCCGGCCTCGCCGCCGGCGCACTCGTCGCGTTCGCGCAGATGGGTCCGGTCCTCGAGGCTCGCGCCGTCACGTCGCGTCTCGAAGGCACCCCCGAACTGCTCGCCGAACGTGCGCTCGAGTTCGACCACCTGCTCGCCGCGTTCTGGCCCGACCTGCTGCACTGGCCGGCCGATCGGTTCTACGTGCCGCCGGACGGCGTCGAGTTCACGCGCAGTTCGTGGTTCGCACTGTGGCGCCTCGACGACGCGCGGCTGCGCGCCGGGTTCACGAACTGGCCCGAGACCGCGTTCGGCATCGGCATCGCCGGCTTCCTGCTCGCGTTCGCCGGCGTCCGATCGCGCCTGCGTGGCGACGCCCGCTTCTTCACCGGCGTCGCCGTGCTCGGCCTGCTGCTCGCGACGGCGACGCCACCGCTGTTGCAGCTCTCGGCGATCGTCCCCGGTGCGCGCGCCGGCGACTGGAAACGAATGCTGTTCCTCGTCGCGATCGCAGCCCCCGTGCTGGCGGCCCTCGGGGCGCAGCGGCTGCTCGACGGCGAACGTCTGCGCGGCACGTGGCTGGCCGCCGCTGCACTGACCGTCGTCAGCGCCGCCGGTGCAGCGTTCCACATGCGCAGTCCTGCGGCGATCGAGACGTTCTACGCGCAGCGCTGCCTCGCCGCGCTCGCGGAGCGCACCGGCTCGCCGCCGCTGCCGGTCGAGGCATTCCACGGCGCCGTCACGCGCGAGCCGATCGGCGACGAGGCCGCGACGAACCGGGACCGGCTGCTGGCGACGTTCGGCCGAACGGCCGCGTTCGCCGGCCTCGCCTGTGCACTGCTCGCGCTGCGCCGCCGCCGTCTCGCGCTGGCGTTGCTGATCGCGGCGAACGCGCTCGACCTCGTCGTCGCCGGCCGCGGGCCGGTCGTCGTCGTCCGAAGCGAACGCGTGACGACACCGCCCGGCGTCCTGCAGCCGGCACTCGCCGCCGACGCTGCGGCGCGCGACGCCGCGGCACCGCGTCCTCGCATCCAACGCCTGCAGCGCGACACGACCGCCCCACCGCTGCTGCTGCCGAACCTCGGCGCGTTCCTCGGGCTCGAGGACCTGGCCGGCTACGTCCCGCTGCCGCCGCGCCGCTACGAGGAGTTCTTCGCGGCGATCGAGCCGACGACGTCGCTCGGTGGCGTCGGTGTCGGCGCGTTCCGCGATCCGGCGTCGCTGACGCACCCGCTGCTCGACGTCGTCGGCCTGCGCTTCGTGCTGTCCGACGTCGCGCTCGAAGGCGGCGGCGTGACCGCGCTGGGCGCCGATCGCCACCCGCGCCTCTACGAACGGACGACGACGCTGCCGCGCGCGACGTTCGTCGCCGAGGCCCACGTCCTCGTCGAGCCCGACCGCGCCGCGCGGTTGACGCGTCTCGTCGATCGGCGTCGCGACGCGCGCGCGACGGCGATCGTCGAGACCACCGACTTCGCACCGGACGCGACGGCGACGCGCGGCGGAACGGCGACCGTCGTCCGCCACTCCGACGACGAGGTCGTCGTCGACGTCGACGCAGAGAGCGCCGGCGTGCTGCGGCTCGCCGATCCGTTCGACGCCGGGTGGACGGCCACGCTCGGGGCCGAGCGGATCCCGGTGTTCCCGGTCGATCACTGGTTGCGCGGCGTCCGTCTGCCGGCAGGATCCCACCGCGTGACGTTTCGCTTCGACGGTCCCTCAGTCGTCCGACCGCAGGTCGTCGCCGCCGTCGGTCTGCTTTCGATCGTCGCGCTCTGCGTCGCCGCCGCTGTCTCCGCTCGCCGTCGTCGCCACACCGGGAACGCCTCGTGACCAAACTCCGCGCGCCGTGGCTGGCAATCGTTCTGCTGCTGACCGCGCCGGCCGTGTTCCTCGCGCCGTCACTGCTCGGGCCGCGCAAGTACATGCCGTTCGACACGGCGCAGTTCCCGCCGGTCGCGACGACGCTGACGGCCGACGAACTCGCGGCGATCACGGCGGACCAGAACACCGACGTGACCGAGGTCCCGCTCGTCTTCCGTCCGGAGATCGCGTTCGCGCGGCAAGAACTCGCGGCCGGCCGGCTGCCGGAGTGGAACCCGTTTGCGCGGAGCGGCGCGCCGCTGCTCGCGACCGCCGTCGTCGGACTGCTGTACCCACCGCACTGGCTGCTGTTCGCGACCGCCGATCCGGCCGACGGCTTGGCCCTGCTCGCGTGGTTCACGCTCGCGGTCGCGGCGTTCGGCACGTTCGGCCTGCTGCGCGCGCTGCACGTCGCCCCGCTCGCAGCGACGTTCGGCGCGCTGGCGTTCACGTTCGGCGGGACGCTCGCGGCGAACCTGCACTTCTATCAACGCGCCGGCGCGCTGGTCTGGCTGCCCGCGATGCTGTGGGCGGTCCTTCGGATCGCCGACGGCGAAGGTCCGCGCCGCCGCCTCGCCGTCGTCGCGCTCGCCGTCACGCTGGCGGCGACGTGGCTCGCCGGCTTCCCGGCCTACGCGGCGCCGGCGACGCTCGTGACGGCGTGCCTCGCGCTGTTCGTCGGACTCCGCCGGATGCGCCGCGACGGCCGCTCCGAGGGTGTCGCGACGTTCGGCTGGCTGCTGCTCGGCGCCGTGTGCGGGTTCCTGCTGGCCGCCGTGCAACTGCTGCCGATGTTCGCGTTCTTCCCGGAGTCGAACCGCACGCCGACGCCGGGCGCGGCCGAACTCGCCGCACAGACGGTCGACTTCGCCGGCCTGCTCGGCTTCGTGCTGCCCGACGCGTTCGGCCACCCGCATCTCGCGCAGACGCTGCCGACGCCGACGACGCCGCTCGCGACGTGGTTCAGCTCGCGCACCGATTGGGCGACCGGCAAACCGCTGCTGCCGAACTTCAACTACGTCGAGCAGACCGTCTTCCCCGGAACCGCCGTGCTCGTGCTCGCCGTGCTCGGAATCGTCGGGCGTGGACGTTGGTTCCGCGTCTTCGCGACGGTGATCGGCGTCGTGCTGCTGCTGCTCGCGACCGGCGCGCCGCTGACGCGCGCGATCAACGAGTTCCCGGGCTTCTCGAGCGTCCCGCCGCTGCGGTTCCTCGGCCCGGTCGGGCTGCTCGTCGCGTGCCTCGCGGCGTTCGGGCTCGATCGCCTGCTGCGGAGCACGCCGGAACGGTTGCGAACGCGCATTCCGACGGCGCTCTGCGTCGCACTGGCGGCGGGCAGCGCCAGCGCGTGGCTGTGGCTGCGGCTGACGCCGCACGACGTCTGGCTGGCCGAGATCCTGCCGAACGTGCACGCATGGTTCCTCGGTCACAACCCGGACCTGACCGTCGACGCCGTGCGTTCGATCCTCGAGCCGTCGATGGCGCCGGCGCGCGTGCTGCTGCTCGCGAACCTGCGCCACGTCGCGATCGCGGCGACGGCTGCCGCGCTGTGGTTCGCGCTGCTCCCGCGCGTCGGTCCGCGGCTGCGCGCCTTCGTCGTGTTCGTCGGTCTCGCAGCGGCGATCGGCCAGATCGCGACCCTCGGCTACGCCGTCAACCGCGGCCGTGAACTGCACCCGACGACGTCGACGCCGGTCCACGAGTTCCTGCGCGCGCGGCGCGATGCGGCGGCCGGCGACGGCGGATTCACGGTCGCGCGCGCGCGTGCCGTCGACGCGCCGCCGCTGCCGATCCAACTGCCGCCGTGCACGCTCGTGCCGGAGCGGATCCGCGACCTGAACATCTACACGTTCGTCGACGGGCGCTCGCACCTGCCGCTGACGCGGATCTTCGGCGTCGGCAACATGGTTCGCGGGTTCTGGAGCGGCGCGCTGCCCGACGACGAACGGCTGCGCCACCCGTACCTCGATCTGCTCGGCGTGCGCTACCTGCTGTCGACGACGCCGCTGTCGAACGCCGGCCCCGCCGTCGGTCCGACACTCGAAGGCCCGTCGGGGCGCTTCTTCGTCCACGAGCGGCCGACGGCGTTGGCGCGCGCGTTCACGGTCGGCACGGCGCGCGTCGTCCCCGATGACGGCGCCGTCGTCGACGCACTCGTCGACACGGCGCTCCGCCCAGCCGACGCGGTCTTGCTGACGAACGCCGAGGCCGCCCGGCGCACGCAGACCGACGCCGGCGACGGCGCCGGCAGCGGGCGCAAGGTCACGGTCGTCGCCGACACCCCGCTCCACTTCGCCGTCGAGGTCGGTCCGGGCGCGCGCGCGCTGCTGGTCACGAACGACGCCGTCTTCTCCGGATGGACGGCCGCCGTCGACGGCCGCGCCGTTCCGGTGCTGCGCGGCAACCTGCACATGCGCGTCGTCGAGATCCCCGACCGCGCGTGCCGCGTCGAGTTCCGCTACCGAACGCCGCGTCTCGACCTCGGCATCGGTGTCAGCGTCGCGACGGCGGTGTTCCTGCTGCTGTTCCTGGCACTGCCCGGATTGCGCCGGCGTGCGCAGGGCGCACCCGGCGACGTCGAGCCGCCGCCGCTGGCGCACGGGAAGCCCCCGCCGCGCTGACCGGCGCGGCAGACGTCGCGGGCCTTCGTCCGATCCTCCGCCCCCGCCGACGCTTCAGCCCGACTGCCTGCACGGTCGAAGACGCCCGTCTGATGAACGGGGGAACCAGCGCTTGAGCCTGTTCGGCACGGGGCGTCGCGAGGGCATCCTCGCCGTGCTGCTGCTCGCCGTGCTCGCGCTCGCGCTGCACGCCGAAGGGCTGCTCGGTCGCTCGCGGCGCTGGGTCGCCGACGACCAACTGCCGCCCCGCGCCCAGGCCAGCGCCGCGACCGGCGCGATCCTGCAGAGCGAAGCCGCCGTCAACCAGACGCGGTTCGTGCCGGCGATGCAGGCGGCCAGTCGCGCGGCGGCCGACGGCAAGCTGCCGCTGTGGAACAAGGATGCGCGCTTCGGCGAGCCGTTCTCGGCGTCGGGCGCGGCGGTCTGGTACCCGGGCTTCTGGCCGCTGCTGATGCGCGACGGCGCGGTCTTCCTCGAGTGGATCCTGTGGCTGCACACGGCGCTCGCCTGCGCCGGGATGTACCGCTTCCTGCGTTCGCTGCCGGTGCATCGCTACACGGCGTTCCTCGGCGGCGGACTGTACGGGTTCGGTTGGTACTTCACGCTGCAGCTCGACCGGCTGCCGCAGGCGGCGGCCGCGGCGTTGCTGCCGTTCGCCCTCGAAGCGATCTGGCGAACGCTGATCTCGCGCAACCGCCGTTGGCTGCCGCCGCTGCTCGGGATCGCGCTCGCGCTGCCGTTCCTGACCGGCGGAACCGCCACGGCGAGCATCGGCGCCGTCCTCGTCGGGCTGCTGTTCGTGACGCACCTGCCGCTGCTCGAGTCGCTGCACCGCCGCCTCGCGCTGCGCACGCTGGCGATCGGCGTCGCGATCGCGATCGCGCTGTCGGCCCCGGTCTGGCTCGACGCGCTGCAGCAGAGTCCGGCACTCGATCCGCAACAGGCGCCGCGACAGCACCTGCAACTGACCGGGCTGATCGGCGTCGCCGCGCCGGACGCGTTCGCCCTGCGGAACGGCGCCGACGGCGGGATCCTGCCGCTCGCGAACCCCGGCGCCGATCCGCTCGAACTCGCGCTGTATCCCGGCGCGCTGACGCTGTTCCTGCTGCTGCTCGGCCTGCTGCGCCCGAAGCGCACCGTCTACAGCCTGTTCTGGGTCGCGTCGGCCGGCGTCGGCCTGCTGCTGACGCTCGACGGCCCGTTCGCGGACGCCGTGCGCACGCTCGGCTTCGCACCGGCGCGTGCCGGCGTCGCGCTGTGGCTGACGCACGTCGGCCTCGTCGTGCTGGCGTGCCTCGCACTCGAGAACTTCTTCGACGCGCCGATGCGCCGCTCGAAGGCGACGGTCTTGACGTCGATCGGCTGCATCGCCGGCGCGATCGCGATGCTCGTCGTCGCGTGGATCGAGCCGCGGCCGCTGCGCGAACTGCTGCACTCGCTGACGCACGACGTGTCGACGGATCGCGCGTTCCCGGTCCTGCGTGCGGCGCTGCTGCGAACGGCACTGATGGTTGCACTCGTCGCGACGCTGTTCCTGATCTGGAAGCGGCTCGGCATCCTGCGGTTCAAGGTCGCACTCGCCGTCGTCTGCCTCGGCGAAGTGCTGCACCTCGGCTTCACGCACACACCGCGCACCGACGAGGCGTCGACGTCGACGTTCGCCGCTCGCCTGCCGCGAGAAGGCCGCCTCGTCACGGTCGGTCGCCGCGCGTTGCCACCCGCGTCAGAGGCGACCGCGGACGGGATTCCGACCGTCAACACCGACGGAGCGCAGATCCTGCGCCGCACGGCGCAGTACCTCGACGAGATCGATCCGACGCTGCAGGAAGGCCGCCACCACGGGCAACTTCGTCCGCTGTTCTTCCCCGGACTGCTGACGCATCCGCTCGTCCGGCAGGCCGGGATCGACGTCGCCGTCGCCGCGCATGCGTTCCACGCCGAGGGGTTCGCGCCGCTGTCGGCGATGCCGACCGCGCCGTCCGCGTCGCCCCACCTGCATCTGGCGACTCGGTTCCCGACGACGCCGATCGCCGAACTGCGCTACCTCGTCGAACACGTCGCCGACGCGAAGGCCGCACTCGCGGCGCTGCGTCGGCTCGGCGACGGTGTCGACGAGACGTTGGTGCTCGAGGGCGCCGATCGGACGCTCGAAGCGCGCCGGCCCGGCGCCGCGGCGACCGTGCGGATCCTCGAACACGACGCCGAACGGATGACCCTGACCGTCGAGATGGGCCAAGGCCGCGGTTGGCTGCTGATCCGCGAGGCGATGGCACCCGGTTGGCGCGCGACGATCGACGGCGTGCCGGCGAACGTCGTCGCCGCCAATGTCGCGTTCCGCGGCGTGTTCGTCCCCGAGGGTCGCCACGAGGTGCGGTTCGTCTACGCGCCGTGGGCGCGGACGATCGGGCTGCCGCTGGTCGTGCTCGGCCTCGCCGCGGCGCTCGGCTACTTCGTCGCGTGGCTGCTGCGCGTGCGCCCGGTCCGCGTCCAGAAGCGCCGGCGCCTGTTGCTGCCGAGCGGCGGCAGTTGAGGCGCGTCGCTGCCCGCGGCGGCGCTGGCCGCGTCGGCGGTCACCCGCCGCGCGAGCGACGCCGACCGAGCCAGCCGCGGCGTTTGAACATCCACAGCATCACGGCGACGAGCGTCAGCATCGCGATCCACAGCAGCGGGTAGCCGTACCGCCACCGCAGCTCCGGCATCGCCCATTCGCTGCCTTCGAAGTTCATCCCGTAGACGCCGACCATGAACGTCAACGGCAGGAAGATCGTGCCGATCACGGTCAGCACGCGCATGACCTCGTCCATCCGCCGGCTCGACTCGGCGCGGTACGCCTCCATCAATTCGTGCGTGACCTCGCGTTGCGTGTCGAGCAGGTCGAGCACCTGCAGCACGTGGTCCTCGCAGTCGCGCAGATAGACGCGCGTCGCGTCGCTGACGAGCGGTGACTTCTCGCGAACGAGCGCATTGACGATCTCGCGCATCGGCAGCACGGCGCGCTTCAGCAGCAGCAGGTCGTGACGGATCGCGTAGAGGCGGCGCAGGCACGGGCCGGTCGGCTCGTCGAGGATCTCGCGCTCGAGTTCGTCGAGCCGAACGCTCATCCGGTCGACGACCGGGAAGTACCCGTCGATGACGGCGTCGAGCAGGCAGTAGGCGAGGTAGTCGGCGCCGCGTTCGCGCAGTCGACTGCCGTCCTGCCGCAGCCGCGCGCGCACCGGCTCGAAGTCGTCGCCGGCCGCCTCCTGGAACGTCAGCACGAAGTTCGAACCGAGGAACAGACTCAACTGCTCGCTGCCGCACTCCTCGTGCTTCGCGAGCATCCGCGCGACCACGAACAGGTGGCCTTCGTACTCCTCGACCTTCGGTCGTTGGTGGACGTAGATCACGTCTTCGAGTGCCAGCCGATGCAGTCCGAAGACTTCGCCGATGTCGCGCACGACTTGCGTGTCGCCGAGGCCGTCGACGTTGACCCACAGCACCGACTCTCGTCCGAGCAGCGCGCCGAGTTCGCGCGGCCGTTCGACGCCGGCTTCGTGCCACCGCTTCGCGCCATAGACGAAGGCCGTCAGCTCCGGCTTCGGCGCCGCGTCGTCGACGATCAGCGTGCCCGGGGATGCACCCTGTCCGGGTCGGCGCGGCTGACGCCGTTGCCCGGTGACCGAGACGAGGGACGACGGATGCGCGGAACCCGCGTCGTCGTCGCGTTCGCTGTCGTGTCCGCCCATCGGCGGCGGAGGCTACGCGCGCGTTCGTAGCCGACCAAACGCGGCGAACGCCGGCGATGTCTGGAGCGCGGCGCGAAGTTCGACCCCCGACCCGCATCGCGCGGGCCGGGGATCTGAAGTCACGGGGATTGGTGGAGGCGGCGGGAATCGAACCCGCGTCCCGGGACACCCCGGCGGCAGCTTCTACGTGTGTAGTCCGTCGTTTGTCGTCATCTCTGCGGCTCCGACGACCAGGATCCGCAGCAACCAAGCCCGATCTGAATCTCGCCCCCGGCGTGACGAGCAGCCGCCGGGGACCATCCTGCTAGGTGTCGTTCCCTGTCACCGCAGGCAGCGACAGGGGACGTGGCTACTACTTTTCAGGCAGCCAGAGCGTGCGTTTCGGCACTTGAGGTTGTTCCGGGTTGTTGACGGGGCCACCCGGCCCCCGACACGCGACTACCGTCGTGACAGCGCCCGGTCGAAACCGATCGCCCCCATGACGGGCGGCGTTGTCGCACAGCGCGCCGTGCTCCGCAAGGCCGGGAATGTGCGCGACGCGCGCTCAGATCCCGATCTTCGTGACGATGCCGACGAGCTGCTGGATCGAGCCGGTCGCGGCCGTGTTGCTCGAGTTGTTGTAGATCCGCGTGACGCCGTACTGGCCGAACAGGACGGCGCGCGTCGAGTTCGTGCTGATCAGCGTGCTCTGCGCGCCGATCGACGCGAACTGACCGCGCAACCCGAACCCACGCAGCGTCGGATCCTGCGGCAGCGGGATCGTGACGACCGTGTTCGTGGCGCCGATCGACGTGTTCAAGAACGCGAGCGTGTTCTGCCACAGGAAGCAGCCGGGCGCGCCGGGGAGCGGCAGTCCGGCGGGAAGATCCTGATCGCCGAGCACCAAGACCGCAGGGTTGTTCGGAACACCGCCCGTTGCCGTGAACACGACGTTCGTGCCGACCGTGCCACCGCTGCTCGTGCAGGCGAAGCCGCCGCAGCCCGTGCCGTTCGGGACGTGCGGCCCGTTCCCGGTGTACGGCGTGTCCATCGGCCATGTCCCCGACGGCTGCTGCGCGATGTCGTATTCGATCAGGATCCCGGTGCCCGGACCCGGCGTGAACACGAACGGCACGTCGAACGGGAA
>JAEYTU010000277.1 GCA_023433825.1 Planctomycetota bacterium | reverse complement strand
GTGTAGAGCACGGGGAAGTGCCCGGCGAGGCGCCTGGCGATGTAGTTGGCGTTGCGATCGCGACCTGCGTCGCGCGGCGCAGGCCGTCGGGGCCCATCATCGCGATGTACGCGTACGGAATGACGAGGATCGACGCGCTGCCGTACGGCGCCGCCGCGATCGCGCCGATGCTGCGATCACCGCCGAGCTGCACACTGCCGTGGCCGGGGAGGAACGGCGCCAGGTGCGAGGCGACGCAGATCGGGCCCATGCCCGGACCGCCGCCGCCGTGCGGGATGCAGAACGTCTTGTGCAGATTCAGATGGCAGACGTCGGCGCCGAGATCGCCGGGACGCAGCAGGCCGACCTGCGCGTTCATGTTCGCGCCGTCCATGTACACCTGGCCGCCGTGCGCGTGGACGATCCCGCACAGTTCCTTCACCGTGTCCTCGAAGACGCCGAACGTCGACGGGTACGTGATCATGACGGCGGCGAGACGCTCTTCGTGCGCCTTCGCCTTCGCGCGCAGATCTGTCAGATCGACGTTGCCGTTCTTCTCGCAGGCGACGACGACGACCTCCATGCCGGCCATCGCGGCGCTCGCCGGATTCGTGCCGTGCGCCGAACTCGGGATCAGACAGACGTCGCGCTGCACCTGGCCGCGGCTGCGGTGGAACGCGCGAATCGTCAGCAGGCCGGTGTACTCACCCTGCGAGCCGGCGTTCGGCTGCAGCGAGCACGCGGCGAAGCCGGTGATGTCGCACAGCCATTCGGCGAGGCGCTGGTGCAGGACCCGGTAACCGGGCGCCTGCTCCAGCGGCGCGAACGGATGCAGACGGCCGAAGCCGGCCATCGTGACCGGGATCATCTCGGTCGTCGCGTTCAGCTTCATCGTGCACGAGCCGAGCGGGATCATCGACGTCGTCAACGACAGGTCGCGCGCTTCGAGGCGGTGCAGGTAGCGCAGCATCTGCGTCTCGCTGCGGTGCAGATGGAAGATCGGGTGCGTCAGGTACGCCGACGTGCGCTTGACGGCGGTCGGCAGTTCGGCGACCGCACGCAGCAGCTCCTCGGCGTCGAACGACGTGGCCTTGCCGACGAAGCACTCGAACAGGTCCTGGACGTCGGCGTAGGTCGTCGTCTCGTCGAGCGAGATCCCGATCGTGCCGTCGCCGTAGTCACGCAGGTTGATGCCGAGCGAATGCGCGGTCGCGTGCACTTCGACGGCCGGCGTCGTCGGCCGCACGCGCAACGTGTCGAACGCGACCTTCGTCAGCACTTCGACGCCGAGGCGCTCGAGTCCACCGCGCAGCACACCGGTCAGGCGGCGGATGCGTTCGGCGATCGCCTTCAATCCGTCGGGTCCGTGGTAGACGGCGTACATCGACGCCATGACGGCGAGCAGGACCTGCGCCGTGCAGATGTTGCTCGTCGCCTTGTCGCGGCGGATGTGCTGCTCGCGCGTCGCCAGTGCGAGGCGCAGCGCCGGCTTGCCGGTCGCGTCGATCGACAACCCGATGATGCGTCCCGGCATCTGGCGCTTGAACTCGTCGCGCGTCGACAGGTACGCGGCGTGCGGACCGCCGTAGCCCATCGGCACGCCGAATCGCTGCGTGGTCCCGACGACGACGTCGGCACCGAGTTCGCCCGGCGGGACGAGCAGGGTCAGCGACAGCAGATCGGCCGAGAACACGACCCGCGCGCCGGCGGCGTGAACGCGTTCGACGAGGGCACGGTGATCGACGATCTCGCCGTTCGTGTCGGGGTACTGGACCAGCACGCCGAAGACGTCCGGACCGACCTCGAACGCGTCCGGATCGGCGACGACGACGTTCCACCCGAGCGGTTCGGCGCGCGTCCGGACGACCTCGATCGTCTGCGGGTGGCACGTCGCCGCGACGAGGAACGTCTTCCGCTCGACGTCACCGGCGTCGGTCACGCGGTGGCACAGCGTCATCGCTTCGGCAGCGGCGGTCGCCTCGTCGAGCAGCGAGCAGTTCGCGACCGGCAGGCCGGTCAGGTCGACGACCATCGTCTGGAAGTTGAAGAGCGCCTCCATGCGCCCCTGACTGATCTCGGCCTGGTACGGGGTGTATTGCGTGTACCAGCCCGGGTTCTCCAGCACGTTGCGCAGCACGACGGGCGGCGTGATGCAGTCGTAGTAGCCCATCCCGAGGTAGGACTTGAACGTCTTGTTCGCGGCGGCCAGTTCGGCCAGATCGGCGAGGACCTCGGCTTCGCCGCGCGCCGGCGGGGTGCTGAGCTCGCCGCGGAATCGCAGCGTCGCGGGGATCGCCTTCTCGACGAGTTGGTCGAGCGAAGCGAGGCCCAGCGTGCGCAGCATGGCCGGCAGATCCTTGTCGCGCGGGCCGAGGTGGCGATGCGGGAACGAGTCGCTGCGGGGAAACAGTCGGGTGAAGAGATCGGTGCGGGACATGAGGGAAGGGCTGCGGCGGTGCGAGCGCGCGTCGAAGGAGGAAGGCCTATCTTGAGCCGCGGTCGCGCGACGCGCCAGCGACGTGAACGTCGCCGCCGCCCGCGTGAGGACGCGAAGACGACGCGATGACGACGCCCCGCAACGAGCTCAATTTCCACCTCTGGATGGCCGTGCTGCTGTGCACGGCGCTGTTCGCCGAACGTCCGATGCGCGACGTGTTCCCCGGATGGAACCCGCCGACAATCGGGCTGGTCGCATTCGCACTCGGCCTCGTCTGGGTCGCGGGGTTCGCGCTGCAGCGGCTCCGTGTCATGGACGAGCGGCTTCGTGAACTCGAGGCGCGACTGCGACGCGAACGCGAGCGCGTCGACGAGTTGGAGCGTGAGGCGGACGAACGACGCGCCGCGTTGCGCTCACTCGGTCACGGTCGATAGGCGAGGACGTAGGCCGGCGGGACGTTGCGGAAGATCGGTCCGATGCGCCGAAACTCCGAGAAGCAGCCGGTCATGATCTTTCGGAACCGCAGCGCGGCCGGCAGTCGGTACGCGTGCACGTACTGGAACGTCCGGAACTCGCCGTCCTTCGGCAGGATCGACTTCGTGCCTTCGATGATCCGGTCCTGCACGCTCGGCGGCAGGCTGGCGAACGGCAGCCCCGAGACGATGACGCGCGGGGCCGGCAGGTCGCGATCCTCGAGGATCCGCGAAACGTCCTCGACGGAGCCGAGATGGAAGTCGAGGTCGGGGAACCGCTGCACGAGCAACCGGTGGAAGCCGGGGTCGCGTTCGATGCCGAGGTAGCGAACGCCGGGTTGCAGGCGCTCTTGCAGGACCTTCGTGATCGGTCCAGTGCCGGGGCCGTACTCGAGGACGAGGTCTCCCGGCTTCAAGTCGAGTCCTGCCACGAGGGCGCGCGACAGGTACGGCGAACTCGGCAGGACGGCGCCGGTGCGGAGCGGGTGACGCACGAACGTGCGGAGGAACTTGAAGGAGTCGCGGAGGGACATGGACCCGCAGCGCTGCGAAGGAGATCAGTACGCGCCCAAGTGAACGGTCACGAGGCCGTGGCGGACGCGGGCGGCGCACGATAAGCGGAAGTCGGCGGAAAGCCCCATCCGTTCCAACGTGCCCTTTTCATGCTCGGCCGGTGCGTCGAGGGCGCCGCGACCACCGTCGACGTCGACGCGGACCGGGTCGGTCCCGCACATCCCGCGCGTGCAGCCGGTCAGGATGTCGACGCCGGCGGCCGTAGCAGCCGCGAGCAGCGTCGTTCCGGGGCTGACCCAGACCGTCCGAGCGTCCGGCTCGAACCGGACTTCGACGAGTTCGTCCATCCGGCGGATCCTACGCGTGCCGCCCGTGGCGGCACTTCCGTGGCGACCGCTGCTCGCGCGTCAGAGCACGCGGACCATGACTTCTCGCGTGAAGTCGCCGAGCGCGCCCTGGAACCGCAGTCCCTGGATCCAGAACTGGAAGCCCGTGATCGTCGGGTCGTTCGGGATCGGCAGGTTCAGCGACTGCGGGCCGGCGCCAGACGTCAGCACGAGGACGAACGTCGGGTCGACGGCGAGGCCGTAGTTCCAACCGAACAGCGGGAACAGAACGGTGGACTGGTTCAGCGCGAGGAACGTCGCGCCGGCTTCGCCAGCCTGCGCCGGCATCAGCACGTTCATCGTGCTCGGCGCGGCGACGCGACCGGTGACCTCGATCTCGCGATCGAGTTCGACGGCGAAGACCTGAGCGAACGGGGCTCCCAACGGCTGGCCGGCGAACACGACGCGGCGCCCGGCGGCGTCGATCGATGGCGGACCGCGGAAGATGTACGAGCCGTTGCGCCCGAGCGGGATCATTCCGCCGCCGGTCGTCCGCATGACGGCTGGGACGATGCCGGTCGGGAACTGGGCTTCCATGACGATCCACCGACCGTCGGCGGAGATCGAGCAATTGCGCGCCGGCGATGCGGTCAGCGCCTCGACGGCGCCCGAACCGGTCGTTCGGAAGATCTTCGGCAGCCCGTCGACAGCCGCGAATCCGAGCGTGTTCGCGTCGAGCCAACCCATCGAACCCGGGTCGCCGTTGACGCTCGGCGTCGTGATCCGCGTCGAGTTCGTGCCGTCCGCGTTCGCCATCCAATAGTCGCGCGGCGTGAACGGCACCGGCTGATAGGCGCGGTACGCGATCTTGCTGCTGTCGCGCGAGATGACGACTTCGTCGACGGCGTCGACCGCGTTGATCACGATGTCGACCGGCGCCGTCGCGCCGTTCGTCCGAACGCGAAACAGTCGGTAGTCCGGGACCGCCGCGTTGCTGCGACTGCCGTACAGGTACTGGTCCTGCGCATCGACGCTCCAGAGCCGATGGTTCTGCCCGGGGAGCGTCGCGATCGTGACCGGGTTGCCGCCGGTGCGCGAGACGAAGCGAATGTTCGCGCCGTCGATGAAATAGACGCCGGTTCCCAGCGGCGACCAGAGGAAGTCGCCCAGCGCGCTGCTCGAGACCAACGTCGACTCGGTGCCGCCGTTGTAGCTGACGATGGCGAGCTTGCTCGGGCCGCGGAACACGATGACGGTCCCGTCGGGGCTGATCTTGGCGTCGGTGTGAGCTTCGGCGACTTGGGTCACCTGCCGGATGGCCCGGCTCTGCTGCGCGCTGGCGACCGTCGTCAGCGCGAGGATGGCGAGGAGGAAGGATCTGGGTTGCATGTCGTGCCTGGATGGGACCGTGTGCGGGCCCGCCGGGGAGTGCGGCGGAGGGGAGCGCCAGTCGTCGGTCGCGCGCACCGCCGAGCGGAACGGACGAACGTCGCCGACGCCGTGCGGCACCGGAAGCGCGGAAGTGTAGCCCCGCTCGGCGAGCCCGGTAACGCGGCGCGCACTCGCGATCGACGATGGCGCGCGAACGTCGGCCGCATCGGCGCCAGCGGCGCCCGCGCGCCATCGGGATCGCGAGCGGTACGGCAGGCACGAGCAAGCGC
>JAEYTU010000181.1 GCA_023433825.1 Planctomycetota bacterium | reverse complement strand
TCGACCGGGGCTGCGGCATCGGCGTCGAGCGCGGCTGCGGCATCGGCGTCGAACGCGGCTGTGGCATCGGCGTCGAACGCGGTTGCGGGATCGACCGCGGCTGCGGTTGGCTGCGCGGCGCCGGCTGCGGCGCGGGGCGGAACTCGCGGGACGGCGAGGGGCTCGAGCGGGGGATCGGTGCGGGGGCGGATCGTGGCGCGGGTGCCGGTGCTGGTGCGGGTCGCGGTGCCGGCGCCGGTGCGGGTCGCGGCGCGGGGGCCGGCATCGGCCGGCTGGGTGCCCCGCGTTCCTGCGCGGGAGCGAGGATCGTCAGCGTGACGATCGCGAGAGTGGCGAACGCTGCCTGCAGCGGATGTTGCGTCATGACCGGGCTCCGACTTGGGCCGTGGAAGAGGGGCGCGCGCGAAAGCAAGAACGGTACCGAGATCGAGGCATCGCGCATCTGACGTGTCGAGCGCAGGTTGCGCGCGGCGCCCCGCTTCCCTCGCAGTCGACTTCGCGTCGCGGTGTCGTCTCCGTGGGACAGTCGCCGCGCGCTGGCAATCGTTCGAATCCGCCGGTCAGCTTCGCCGCCCGCTGCCGAGAGGAGCCGCGATGTCCGACGCCGCACCCAACCCAACGCGACCGATCGCCATCGGCTTCTACCTGATCGCCCTGCCGCTGTTCGTCGCGCTGTGGATCGACGACGACCCCGGCGGACGGGCCGCCAATCTCGCCGCGGGGCTCGTCCTGACCGTCATCGGCGCACTGATCCACTGGCGGTCGCGATGAACGTCGGCGCCGTTCTCGCGCTCGGACTCGGCGGCTGGGATTGGGCGTTCGTCGTCTGGTCGCTGCTCGTCACGACCGGACTCGGGCTCTGGTACAGCCGGCGATCGGGACGCAACCTCGACGAGTTCTTCCTGTCCGGGCGCAACCTGCCGTGGTGGGCACTCGGGACGTCGATGGTCGCGACGACGTTCGCCGCCGACACACCGCTCGCCGTCGCCGGGTTCGTCGTCAAGGACGGCGTCGCCGGCAACTGGTTGTGGTGGAACTTCCTGATCGGCGGGACCCTGACCGTCTTCGTCTTCGCGCGCTGGTGGCGTCGTTCGGGCGTCGTCACCGAGGTCGAGCTGATCGCCCGCCGCTACGACGGAACGTCGGCGAAGGCGCTGCGCGCGTTCAAAGCTGTGTACCTCGGTCTCGTCCTCAACTCGATCATCATCGGTTGGGTGACGAAGGCGATGCTGACCGTCGTCGCCGCGATCTATCCCGACGTCGACGAACGCATCGTGCTGGCCGTGCTGATCGGGCTGACGCTGATCTACACGACGATGTCGGGCCTCTGGGGCGTCGTCGCGACCGACGTGCTGCAGTTCGCGATGGCGATGGTCGGGTCGATCCTGCTCGCCGTGCTGTCGGTCGAGGAAGTCGGCGGACTCTCGGTGCTGATCGAACGCGTGCATGCGCTCGGCGCGACGCACGATCGCGACTTGCTCGCACTGTTCCCGACCGGTTGGAACGCCGTGCTGTTCGCGACGACGGTGCTCGTCTTCGTCAACTGGTGGGCCGTCTCGTACCCCGGCAACGAACCGGGCGGCGGCGGCTACGTCGCGCAGCGGATGCTCGCGGCGAAGGACGAACGTCACGCGCGCGCCGGCACGTTGTGGTTCATCATCGCGAACTTCGTCCTGCGTCCGTGGCCGTGGATCCTCGTCGCACTGTGCGCGCTCGTGCTGCATCCGGAGTTCCTGCCGCCGAAGTCGGACGGCCCGTTCGCCGCCGAACGGTCCTACCCGGCGATGTTCGAAGTGCTGCCGCCCGGCCTCTACGGGCTCGTCGCCGCGTCCTTCCTCGCCGCGTACATGAGCACGCTGACGTCGCAGCTCCACCTCGCGTCGAGCTACCTCGTCAACGACCTCTACCTGCCGCTCGTCGCGCATGCGCCACGAGATCCACGCCGCGAGGTCATGGTCGCGCGCGGCGCCGTCGTCCTCGTGACGGCGATCGGCGTCGGGGTGTCGTATCTGCTCGTCTCGGTCGGCGAAGGCTGGACCGTCGTCATGCAGATGACTGCGGGGATCGGCCTCGTGTTGCTGCTGCGCTGGCTGTGGTGGCGCGTCAACGCGTGGAGTGAGATCGCCGCGATGGCTGCGTCGTCGACGGCGTTCCTCGTCGCGAACACCGACAACGCGGTCGCTGCGACCTTGGTCGCCTGGGGCGGCGGTGACGGCTCCGCCGGCGTCGCGGCCGTCAAGCTCTTGTTCACCGTCGCCGTGACGACCGCGGTCTGGATCGGCGTCACGTTCGCGACGCGTCCGGTCGGCGTCGATCACCTCGTCGCGTTCTACCGAACCGTTCGCCCGGGCGGTGCATGGGGTCCGATCGCGCGCGTCGCCGGCATCCCGCCGACGCGGCTCGGTCCCGACCTCGTGCTGTGGGCCGCGGCGACGGCGCTCGTCGCGGGCCTCCTGTTCGGCGTCGGCTCGGCGCTGTTCCTGTCGTTCGGCGCAGCGGCCGTGTTCCTGTCGATCGCGCTCGTCGGAGGCCTCGTCGTGCACCGCGGCATGAAGCGCGACGCACGGACGCCGCCGTCACATGCCGGCGACGTGCGCTTCGAAGAGCGGCTGTAGCGTCGCGAGCGTCGCCGGATCGAACACTTCGGCGATCGCTTCGGGCGCGCTCGCCCCTGCGACCAGCAACGCCCACAGCCGATCGAACGCCGCGCGCGCCGCGTCGCCGCCGTGCCGCAGGAAGTGGCAAAACGCGAACGCCTGCGCGTAGTGACGTTCGCCGTCGACGAAGAACCCGTCGAAGTCGAGCTCGACGAACTGCGCGAGCGGGATCAATCCGTCGCGCTTCAACCGCGCCGTGTGGTCGGGACGCGGATCGCCGACCAGCTTCCCGTTCGCACCGCGACGCGCACCCATGAAGTACTCGGCGAAACCCTCGTCGAGCCAGATCGGCGGATGCCGCATCCGATGGTCGAGGTAGTGGTGGAACGCCTCGTGGCGAACGATCGCGAACATGTCGTCGCGCCGCGGTTGGTTGCGGATCAGCGTCTGCTTCAAGATCGGGCTGTAGACGCCGGCCGTGTGCGCCGGCATCGAGCGTCCCCACAGCCCGCTCGCGTAGCGCTGGTAGCCCTCCTTGCCGGAGAACAGGTACACGCGGAACGGCTTCCTCGGCAGCGGCCCGGTCGGTCCGAGCACTTCGCGGTACAGCGCGAGGCTCTCCTCGAGCACGCGTCCCGCCTGTTCGCAGGTCGGCAGATCGATGTCGGATGCGACGACGAAGTGCGGCGTGTGGTGGGTGTGAACGCGCGGCCAGTCGGGTCCGCGCTGCGCCTGCACGAGCATCCGCTCGACGACGTCGAGATCGCCGCTCGCGACGCCGCGGCTGCGGGCCTCGTCGAACCATTCCTTCGCGTCGTCGACGCGTCCGAACGCGAGCAGCGCCGTCGCCGCGTCGACGTAGTAGTCGGCGCGCCCGGGCTGCTGCGTGACGAGGTCGCGCCACAGCGACGCCGCCTCCTCGCGACGCCCGCGCGCGACGGCGACGTCCGCGCGCAGCTTCTTGACCAGCAGTGACTCCGGTGCGAGTTGCACGAGTTCCTCGGCGTGAGCCTCGGCGTCGCGATGACGGCCGAGCCGCAGCAGCGGCGGGATCCGCAGGGTCAGCTCGGTCGCGCGCGGCAACTGGTCCTCGCCCATGCCGTCGAGGAAGGCGATTGCCGTCCGGGGCGCGTTGCGCCGCATCAAGTCGTCGACGTGGACGACGGCGAGCGACTGTGCATCGTCGAGTTCGTCGGGTGCGCCGTCGTCGCGGTCCGCGCCGCCGACCACGCCGGCATCCGGCCGCATCGGCACGAACAGCCAGGCCGGCAAACGCTCGCGCGCGCGGTAGTCGCGTTCGAACTCGACGAACGCCGCATGCAACGCGTCGTCGACGAGCCCCTGCAGCCACGACGGTTCGGCGCGCCCGTCGACGACGAGTTCCTCGACGTCGAGACCCGCGAAGCCGACGTGCCCGCCGTCGGACCGCGGCGTCGTGACACGCAGGGTGCGGCGCTTGTCGACCGTCAGCGTGATCGCGCCGTCGTCGACCTTCAGCGAGAGCGTCACCCGCGGACCGATCGGAAGCGGCGTCGTCGGCTGCGCGTCCGGCCCGGTCAGCGCCCAGACGAACGGTGACTCCTCGTCGCCGACGACGATCGATGCCGGCATGTCGGGCCGAAGTCGGCACTGCAGCGTGACGTGGACCGGCCAGCGCAGGCGCGCGTCGTGTCGGACGCGTTCGCCGTCGCGCGTGAAGTCGGAGACGAACTCCGTGTAGCGCAACTTGATGCGGCCCGTGCGCACGTCGCCCGCCAGCCATTCGCCGCCGACCAGCGAGCGCGCGTGTGGCGTCGGCGTCGCGGCGCGGAACGACGCACGCCGGTGCAGGTCCTCGATTTCGATCCGGCGGGCGCGGACGTAGTCCTGTTCGGCGTGGTCGATCAGCAGCCGGTCGAGCTGCGACAGGCAGGCCCGCCATTCCCCGCGGTCGGCGGCGCGTCGCGCCGTCGCGAGCCCCTTCTCGAACGCCGCCCGGTCGGGATCTTCGCCGCCGAGCACCGAACCGATCAGCGCGACGAGATACAGCAGCGAGCGGAACGGCGCGGGCATCGGCGCGGGACGTTGAACGACCGGCGCCACGCTGGCAACCGCCCCCTGAGTCGCGAATGGCTAGCCTCCTGGGGTCTCGGTTGATCACCCCATCGGAGATCCCAGCATGCAGAGCAATCCGTTCCTTCGTTCGATCTCTCCGGAACGCCCTTCACGAACGCGACGATCCCTCGTGTCGATCGCCGGATTGCTCGGAATGATCGCAGTCCCGGCGCCGGCCCAGTTGCAGTTCGTCGAACTCGGCAAACGCCACTTTCCCGTGACCCCGACCGCACTCGTCCCGCTGACCGCGCAGGACGTGCTGTTCGTCGACGTCGACGGCGACGGAGACG
>JAEYTU010000175.1 GCA_023433825.1 Planctomycetota bacterium | reverse complement strand
CAAGAAGTCCTTGACGTCCATCTTGGCGATCCTCTTCCCGAGAACTCCGACCCATTGCTCGGGCCAGCCATATCGGACGACGTTGCCCGGATCGAAATGGACCCGCAGCCACGGACTCTCGAGTTCGTCGACGTAGCGGGCGAACTCGATCGGACTCAGCAGGAAGTTGTTCCAGACGTTCTCGAGCGCGATCTGAATGCCGAGTTCCGCAGCCTTCGGCAGCACCTCGCGCAGTGCGGCCTGCGAACGCGCATACGCGTCCGCATAGGCGATCTTCTTGTTGACGACGGCCGGCACGAGCAGCACCGACGACGCGCCGAACGCCTTCGCGTCGTCGAGCGCCGTCAGGAGGCCGTCGATGCCGGCACTGCGGACCTTCGGATCCGGATCGCCGAGCGTCTTCTCCCAATGCACCGAGTCGACGACGCCGGGGATCTCGAGGCCGCTCGCGGCCTTCGCTGCGAGGATCTCGTCGCGCGACAGCGCGCTCGGACTCTCCGGCTCGACGCCGTCGAAACCGAGACGCTTCAGCAGCGCGAACTTCTCGGCGAGCGGCATCGACCCCTGGACCATGTAGAGCTTGACGGCCTTGCGCGCGGCGCGACGCCGCGCTCCGGCGGGCGCTGGCGTCGCTGCGGGGGTTTGCGCCGGCGTCGGCGCGGGCTGCGGATCCTGCACGTTCGCCGCGGCCGATCGTGTTGCGTGCAGACCGGCGAGGCTCGCGCCGGCTGCGGTGACGAGGAAGTTCCTACGAGACAGCGATCGGTTCATGATGGGGCAGGTCGACGACACGTCGACGCACCACGTTAGCCAGTCCGCAACCGGCCCTCGAACCGTTCCCCGTCCCGTGCCCGCCATGACGCCATCTTCGTTCACACGCCGTGATTTCCTGCAATCCACCGGTGGCCTCGCTGCGGGCCTCGCGCCGCTGCCGTTTCGCGGATTCCACGTCGGCGGTTCGGCATTGCTGAAGGTCGGATTGGTCGGCTGTGGCGGACGCGGCACCGGTGCCGCGGCGCAGGCATTGGCTGCGGATCCAGGCGTCGTGCTGTGGGCGATGGGCGACGTCGCGCCGGAACGGATCGAGCGATCGATCGCGGGACTGACGGCCGAACTGACCGGCCAGGGTGAGTCGACCGATCGCCTCCAAGTCCCCGCCGATCGGCGCTTCGTCGGTCTCGACTGCGCGCGCGGCGTCATCGACAGCGGGATCGACGTAGTGCTGCTCGCCGAGCCGCCGGGGTTCCGGCCGCATTCGCTGCGGCGCGCGGTCGAACGCGGATTGCACGTGTTCTGCGAGAAGCCGGTCGCCGTCGATCCCGCCGGTTGCCGTTCGATCCGCGAGTCGTGCGAGATCGCGCGCAAGAAGCGCAAGTCGATCGTGTCGGGTCTCTGCTACCGCTATCACGACGGTCGGCGCGCGATCATGCACGAGATCC
The DNA here is from genome assembly GCA_023433825.1 of Planctomycetota bacterium. Classification (GTDB taxonomy): domain Bacteria; phylum Planctomycetota; class UBA1135; order UBA1135; family UBA2386; genus JAEYTU01. The sequence continues at coordinate 2,060 of JAEYTU010000175.1, read as the reverse complement.
ACGCCGGCCGGATCGGTGACGTCGTCGCAATGAACGCGAACTACATCACCAACGGCCTGTGGCTGCATCCGCGCAAAGCGGAGTGGTCCGACGTCGAGAACATGTGCCGCAATTGGCTCTATCACACATGGCTCTCCGGTGACCTGATCGCCGAACAGCACATTCACAGCCTCGACGTCATGGCGTGGGCGATGCAGGACAAGTATCCCGTCAAGGCGCTCGGCATCGGCGGGCGGCAGGTGCGGACGCGCGAGGAGTACGGCCACGTCTACGACCACTTCTCGGTCATCTACGAATGGGAGAACGGCGTGCGCGGGTTCAGCCACGCGCGGCAACACGACGGCTGCAAGGTCGACGTCAGCGATCACGTCTTCGGCACGACGGGCCGCGCCGACATCTTCAAACACCGGATCACCGGCGCGTCCGCGTGGCGATATCAGGGACCCGACAAGAACATGTATCAGAACGAGCACGACGCTCTGTTCGCCGCGATCCGCAAGGACGAGCCGATCGACAACGGCGATTACATGGTCAACAGCACGATGATGGCCGTCATGGGCCGCATGTCCGCATACACCGGTCAGCAGGTCACGTGGGAGCAGGCGTGGGCGTCGAAAGAAGACCTCTGGCCGAAGGATCTGAAGTTCGGCCCGATGCCGACCGCGCCGGTCGCGATGCCGGGGATCACGAAGTTCGTCTGACGATCCGCCGTGCGCGGGAGGCGCGCAGTCGTCGGCGACGGAACGTCACTTACCGGCCGCGCGCCGCTCCAACCGCACCTCCGCGAACCCGGCGAGACCCGGCCAACGGGATCCCTTCGTTCGGTCGAGGATCGCGATGTCGATCCGGCGAATCGGGATCGCCCGCTCCAGCGTGACGACGGTCGGCGTCAGTTCGTCTGGGTCGAGGTTCACGTCGAACGGCTTGCCGCTGTTGATGCGGACCGCGACGCGCCGGACGACGTCGTGCTCGCCGAGATGCCGCGGTCGACTCTCACCTTGTGCCAGCACCAACGTGTTCGCCGTCTGCGGACGATCGAGCCGGATCGCGAGTGCCGGTGCCGCATCGTCCGCCGCGCAGAACCACCGCGCGCCCTCGCGACCGTCGACGGCATTCGCCGGTGCGTGGCCGTCGTCGTGCTGCGACGACGCCGTCGCGACGGCCTCGGCACGCAGCATCAGGTTGCGTCCGGCGGACTGGCTGTAGTCGAGCATCCAGGCCTCGAGCGCCTGGCGAACTTCGATCGCGATCGGCGCGCTGGCGACCTCGCGCAGCGCCGCGTCGTCGCCACCGGTGAAGTGGACGACGGCCTCGACCGTGCGCTTGCCGCGGCGGTCGAACACGTGGCGCGCCGGATAGCCCTCGTTCGTCCACGTCTTCGTCGGATCCCCGGGAACGGTCGCGACGACGACACCGTCGACCCGGTACTCGACGCGATCGATGCGCGGCTTCGCGTCGCGGATCGACTTGCCGAAGCCGGCGATCCACAACTGGGCGGGCGTCCCATCGGCCCCGCCGCTGACCTTCAACCAGACCGGCACGCTGTCGCCCTGCGGACCGAGCGCCGCGATTTGCCGCCGGCCACCGGTCGCCGGCGCCGTCGCACGCGCGAGGAACAACACGCCGAAGCACGTGTCCGGCTCGGGGTGGTGCTGCGACCAGTCGCCGTTCCCGGACTGCTTGCCGATCAGCATCTGCGCGCCTTCGAGGTACCACGCACGCGCGCCGAGTCGAGAACGACCGAGCAACGCGCCGACCCGTTCGAGGCCGTACAGGTGGTAGTAGAGCCACGCCTGTCCGCGGCCCGGGTTCTCGGTCACGCTGAAGTTCGTCGCCAGCCATGCGAGGCCGAGGTCGATCCCGCGACGGCACTCCTGGGCGACCGACGGCGGCGTCCGATCGCCGAGCGCCTTCTGCGCGATCGCGAGCACGGCGATCCCGGCCGTCGTCATCGACGCGTACGCGTCGCGGTCGACGTTCGTGTAGCTGAAGCCTGCGGCCTCCTGGCGGACCGCAGCGGTGCTGGCATTCGTGCGGCCGTCGATCGCGTCTGCGGGCGG
>JAEYTU010000101.1 GCA_023433825.1 Planctomycetota bacterium | reverse complement strand
CCGTTCACGACCGCCGGTGGAACGAGCGGCGCGCTCTACGTCGAACACCCCGGGCGCACCGGCGCGTTCGGCGAGCGCGAGAAGGAGCACATGGAAGTGCTCGCCGATCAGGCGGCGATCGCCGTCGAACGGCTGCTGCACGAGGAGCGCCTCGCCTCGGACCGCGCGGCCAGCCGGCGGGACCTCGCCGTCGCGAGTCGCGCACTCCGCGGCAAGGAGACGCCGCTCCTCGGGCGCAGCGCCGCGATGGAAGAACTGCGGCGCGGGATTCGCCGCCTCGCCGATGCCGAATTGCCGGTGCTGATCCGCGGCGAGACCGGCACCGGCAAGGAACTCGTCGCCCGCGCGCTGCACCGCGACAGCGTGCGGGCGAAGGGACCGTTCGTGTCGGAGAACTGCTCGGCGCTGCCGCCGGACCTGATCGAGAGCGAACTGTTCGGCCACGTGCGCGGCGCGTTCACCGGCGCCGACGCCGACCGCGCCGGACTGCTCGAGCTCGCGTCCGGCGGCACGCTGTTCCTCGACGAGATCGGCGACATGCCGGCCGAGATGCAGGCGAAGCTGCTGCGCGCGCTGCAGGAGGGCCGCGTCCGGCGCGTCGGCGGCAAGGACACGATCGCCGTGTCGTTCCGGTTGCTCGCCGCGACGCACAAGGATCTGCGCGCGATGGTCGCGTCGGGAGGTTTCCGCGAGGACCTCTACTACCGGATCGCCGCGGCCGAACTCGTCGTCCCGCCGCTGCGCGAACGCGGCGACGACGTCGTGCTGCTGGCGCAGGCGTTCCTCGCGGATCTGAACCGTGATCACCGGCGCTCGGTCCGGCTCGACGAAGCGGCGCGCGCACGCCTCGTGCGGCATCCATGGCCGGGGAACGTCCGCGAGTTGCAGCACGCGATCGCCCGCGCGTTCCTGCTCGCCGACGGCGACACGTTGCCGATCGAACTGCCGGAGATCGCCGCGTCGCCGTCGGCTCCGGCGAGCCCGGATGCGCCACCGGCGGAGTCGGCATGGCCGGTCCTGACGCTGCGCGAAGCGGAGCTGCGGACGATTCGTGCCGCGCTGGCGGCAACCGGCGGCGACAAGACGGCGGCGGCGAAGCTGCTCGGCATCTCGCGGACGGCGCTCTACGAGAAGCTGAAACGCGCCGAGTGAACGTCCGGGATGCGGACGCCGGCGCAGCCGTCGGCGGCGTTCGTGTGCGGCTTCCGCACGGATCGGGCCGTGCGGGCGGTGGCACGGGTTCTGCGATCCGACCTGCGTGACGACGCAACGTCGCGTCGTCGCGCTCCTGACTCCCGAAGAACGAACGAGTCCATCGCCATGAACGCCATCCGCACCGCCATCCTGTTCACCACCCTGTTCGCAGCCTCCGCCGTCGCGCAGACCCAACTGGTCCGCGGCAAGGTCGAGGACGTGTCGGGCACCAACCGGTTCGTCCTCGACGGGACGACGATCCCGCTGACCAGCACCGTGCTGAACCTGAACACGCTCGTCGGCGGTCAGTTCGACCTGCAGGTCGTCAACACCGGCACGGCGACGCAGCCGAGCCTGCGCGTCGAGAGCGCCGTCCCGGTCGCGAAGATCTTCGACATGGGCAACCTGCGCTTCGGCCGCGCCGAACGCTGGCAGGTCAACTTCACCGCCGGTTCGCAGACCGCCGTCTTCGTCCAGGCGACGGCCGCGGCGACCTACCTGCCGTTCGGCGCGTCGGGCACGTGGCTGCTCGGAACGAACGCCGCGTTCGTGACCGCCGGCACCGTGACCTCGCTCGGCCAGTTCGAGTTCCGCGTGACGATGCCGACGCTGCCCGAACTCGTCGGCGTGTCGTTCAGCGCGCAAGCCCTCGTCGTCGCGCCGAACGGCCCGCTCGTCATCGCGAACGTCGACGCGAAGGAAGTTCGCGCCGACTGACAGTCTCGCGGCGCGCCGGTGGTCTTGCATGACGCGCCGCCATGCGGCAAGTCGGCGGCATGGCACCCCTGATCGTGCTGGTCGTCGTCACGTTGGTCGCGCGGGGTCTCGGCCGACTCGGCATCGAACGTCTGCGAACGTGGGCCGACGCGACGCGCGTCGGTCTCGCCGCGATGTTCTGGTTCACGGCCGCCGCCCACTTCCTGCCGATGCGCAAGGACCTCGTCGCGATGGTGCCGCCGTGGGTGCCGGCGCCGGAGTGGATGGTCACGTTGACCGGGATCTTCGAGGTCCTCGGCGGGATCGGGCTGCTCGTGCACCGAACGCGGCGACTTGCAGCGTTCGGCTTGATCGCGCTGCTCGTCGCCGTCTTTCCGGCGAACGTCCACGCGGCGCAGGAAGGCCTGACGATCGGCGGCTCCGCCGCGACGCCGCTCGTGCCGCGCATCGCGATGCAGGCGCTGTTCGTCGCTCTCGTCGTCTGGACCGGACTTCGTTCGAGCGATGCGCGACCGTTGGCACGTGCGCGGCCCGCGGCTACTTCGGTGGTCCCCCCTGGACCTGAAGCGATGCGATGAACCGTCGAGACCGCGCCCATTGGATCCGTTCGACCGACACCCCGCCCGCGGGGGCTTCCCCCTTCGCCACACGCGGCTGACGTGGCGATGTCGGAGTCGGATGCGTTCGAGACTGAGGTGACGCAGGCCGCGGCCGCGGCTGGGATGCGCAGCCGCGTGTTCGCGCTGGCTCGCACGGATTCGGCGGCGGCGATCGTCCTGGCCGAGTCGATCGAGATGCCGTGGTATCGCTGTCAGGCGTTCGCCGCAGTGGCCCGCTTCGCGCCCGACGTCGACGTCGAAACTGTGGCGGGACGTTCGCTCGCGGCGGCCGCGGACTGCGGCGACGACTACCTCCGCGCGGCGGTCGCGGCGTGGCCGATCCGCGCACTCCTCGAACGCGACCGAGTGGCTGCGGCGCGCGCGGCGTTGGGGATCGCTCGCGAACGAGCGAAGACGGCGTGGCCCGCATCGTCGCGGGCAGAGGCGCTGATCCTCCTGATGCGGGCCGCGTTGGCGATCGATGCAGAGACGCGCGAGTCGTTCGTCGAGGAGATCGCGGCGTTGCACGGAACCGACGGCTTCTGGCGCGTTGGCCGCGCACTCGTCGACGCGATCGGACTCCTCGCTCTGACGGACCCATCGCGGCCCGCGATCGGGCCGCAGCCCAAGGTCTTCGCGCTACGCGCGAAGACCGACATCGCGGGCCGCGATGGGACAGTGCTTGCCGGGGCCTCTCGTGCCGCTCGCGACACCGATAGCAAACGGCAGTTGCCAAGGAACGAATCCGACAAACTGCTGCAACCCGCGAGGAATCGCGGCACTACCGGCCCATCGCGCGCGGCGGAGTTCGCGGCGGCAATCCCCGACCCGCGGTGCCGCGCGAAAGCGCTCGCGCGAGTCGCCGCACCCCCGAGATCGTTCGGACCACCGAGCTTCGAATGACCTCGCACGACCCGAGCCCACCGGCCGCGAACGCACCGCTCGTCCTCCATGCGTCGCGCAAGACGTTCGTCGTGCTGCTGTGCTTGTGCCTCGCGCTGACGGCGTGCGCCGCGTTCGTCCTCGCCACGGGGCGCGCCGACACAGGACGCTCGGACGTCGTTCCGTGGCTCGCCGTCGCGGTCTTCGGCGTCGGCGCTGCACTCGCTGCGTGGCAACTGCTCGACCGTCGCCCGCGCATCGTCGCCGACGACGAGGGACTCTTCGATCGCACGCTGGGCATCGGACGCATTCCGTGGAACGCGATCACCGACGCGCATCTCGGCGTCGTCTTGGGCCGGCCGTTCTTGTGGCTGTCGCTGGCCGACCCGGACGAATGGACGCGCCGCCTGCCGCTCCGCCTGCGCATTGGTCACCGCGCGAGCCGTCGCCTCGTCGGCGGCGACCTGCACGTGAACCTGACAGGGATCGATGGGGATGCCGTCGGGTTGTTCGTGCGGATCCGGTTGCGGGTCGACCGCACGAGCGGACGGCAGCCGGCACGAGTCACGGAGTAGCGTTCGCATCACCGAACGGGGACGCATGCCATGACGACGACATCGGCGAGCGGGGATCCGCGCGCGACGAACGTGACCGTGACCGACGACGAACTCTCCGTCGTTCTGGCCGACGGCCGCCGCGTCGACGTGCCACTGGTCTGGTTTCCGAGACTGCTGCACGCGAGTGCGGGTCAGTGAGGCAACTGGCGGCTGATCGGCGACGGCGGCGGAATCCATTGGCCCGACTTGGACGAGGACCTCAGCGTCGCCGGGCTCCTGCAACCGATCGC
>JAEYTU010000081.1 GCA_023433825.1 Planctomycetota bacterium | reverse complement strand
CAGCGGGCTTCTGTGTCGCCTCGGGCTGCTGCGACAGAATCGCCGTCGCGAAGGACAGCCCGACGACAACGGCGCGAGCGGCGAACGGGAGAGACAAGTTTCGACTCCGGGTTTCTCGGGATGCGGCGTTCGAGCGAGACGCTATAGCATCGCCCCGCGACACCGTCACGGATGACACCCGAGCCCCGAACTCCCGCTCTCGGCCGAGCTGCGGCCGCACGCCTGCAGCAAGTCCACGGCGGGCCGGCGCCGCGAACGTTCTTCGCGCCGGGGCGTGTCAACCTCGTCGGCGCACACCTCGACTACAGCGGCGGCGACGTGCTGCCACTCGCCGCCGACAAGGGCCTCTACGTCGCGGCGCGACTTCGCGACGACGGCCGACTGCGCCTCGCGAGTCTCGATCAGCCGCAGATCGTCGAGATCGACGCGTCGCAGATCGGGACGACGCGCGACCCGTCCCACGGCTGGGGGAGCTATCCGATTGGCGTGTTCCGCGAGTTCGCGGCGGCGACCGGGCACGCACGCGGCGTCGAGATGGTGTTCGCCGGCGATCTGCCGATGGCGAGCGGCTTGTCGTCGTCGGCGGCGATCGAAGTCGTGACGGCGTTCGCGCTGAATGCGCTGCACGGCACCGGCTTGTCGGGGAAGCAGCTCGCGATGCTCGGTCATCGGGCCGAGAACGACTACGTCGGCCTGCGCTGCGGGATCATGGATCAGTTCGCGTCTGCGCTCGGACGGCCCGGCCACGTGCTGTGGCTGCATTGCCACACGCAGAGCTTCGAGCACGTTCCGCTGGACGCGGCGGCGTTGGACATCCTGGTGCTCGACACGCGCAAGGCTCGTGAACTCGCCGCGTCGGGGTTCAACCAGCGGGTGCGCGAATGCGCCGAGGCATTCGCCGTCTTGACGGAGTGCATCGGTCCACAGCCATTCCTCGCCGCGTACACGCCGGAGGACGTCGAACGCGCACGGACGCGGATGTCGCCGACGATCCACCGGCGGGCCCGGCACGTGGCCACCGAGATGCAGCGCGTGACGATCGCCGCGACGGCGCTGCGTGGCGGCGACCTCGCGCGGCTCGGCGCAGCGCTCGACGCGAGCCATGCGTCGGCGCGCGACGACTACGAAGTGTCGTGCGCAGAACTCGACGTCATCACGGCAGCGGCGCGCGAGGTCGACGGTGTGTTCGGCGCACGTTTGACCGGTGCTGGATTCGGCGGCTGCGCGATTGCGCTGGTCGCACCCGGTCGCACGGAGGACGTTGCGGCGCACGTCGGGCGGAAGTTCGTCGCGGCGTTCGGAGTCGAACCCCGCTTCGACGTGCTGCGCCCGGGGCCTGGACCCTGCGAGATCTAGACGCCGCGTCGCCGCGTCGCCGCGCGGCGCGCGCCGCGCGCCGTCAGCCGATCAGCGGCCGGATGATCTGCGTCTTCAGTGCGAAGTTGCTGCCTTCGCCGACGCGCGTGACGAACAGGTCGTTGTGGTGTCGGATCAGCCCGAACTCGTCGAGGCACGCGACGCCGCCGCAGATCTCCATCGCGAGCGGCAGAAGTTCGCTGGCGACGCGGCTGCAGTCGACCTTGACCTTCGCCGCCTGTTCGCGCGACAGCGTGCCCTCGTCGAACCGACGGCACAGGTGCAGCAGCCACGTCACGCTCCGTTCGAGCGCGATGTCCATGTCGATCAGGACGTCTTGCACGCGCTGGAAGCGGGAGATCGGCTGGTCGTCGAACTGGATCCGTTCGTTGCAGTAGACGCGCGACTTGTCGAGGGCGAACGCGAGCGACCCGAGCGCGATCGCGGCGATGAACAGCCGGCCGCCGTTCAGCGAGTGCATCATGATCTTGAAGCCCTCGTCGACCTTGCCGAGCACGGCGCTCGCCGGCACCTCGACGTTCTCGAACATGATCTGACCGGTCGACGACTGCTCCCACAGCCGCTTGCCCTTCATCTCCTGGTAGTGGACGCCCTTCTGATCCATCGGGACCAGGAAGCAGGTCGTCCGCTTGCCGTTCGGCGCCGACGGGTTGGTCATCGCGTGGACGACGACGTGGCTCGCCCATGCGGCGTTCGTCGACCAGCACTTCTCACCCGCGATGACGAACCGGTCGCCGACGCGCTTCGCCGTGACCTCGGGGTTGCCGGCGTCCGACCCGCGGCCGGGCTCGCTGAGTCCGAAGACGAACATCCGCTTGCCGGTCGCGAGGTCGCGGAGGTGCGCCTTCTTCTGCTCCTCGCTGCCGAACATCTCGACCGGCTTCGTGCCGAGCGAGAACGCCGCGCCGGGGGTGATCGCGACCGAATGGCTGTGGTAGCCGAGCGCGAGCCCCATCAGGCAGTGATCGGTCTGATCTCCGCCTTGACCGCCGTACGCCTCGGCGATCGGCAGGCCGAACAGGCCGAGCTCGCCCATCTTCGCGATGACGTCGCGCGGGACGAGTTGGTGCTCGCGTTCCCAGTGCAGCAGGTGAGGTGCGATCTCGGTGTCCGAGAAGTCGCGCACGACCGAATAGAACTCGAACTTGTCGGCGTCGAGCAGGTCGCGCAGGTAGGTGTCGATGCGGCGGGAGGCCATGGTCCGCGGTCCTCGTCGGGGGTCGGTCGGTAGAAGCCGCGCGTCGTCGCGACGCGCTCGCGACCTTGTACCCCGCGGCGGACGCGGCTTCACGCGCGCGCTGACGGTGCGCGAACGGACGCGGGCGCGCCGCAGCGCACCCGCGCGCGCATCACTTCCCGTCGCCGCTCTCGGCTTCGGCACCCTCGCGCTTGCCGAGCGCGCCGAGCATCAACTTCGCCGGCTCGTCCGCGGGGTCGATCTCGAGCACGCGACGGAACGCCTTCTCGGCATCGGCCGGCTGCTTCGAGAACTTCAGGTTGTAGCCCAGCACGAGGAACGCGGCCGCGTCGTACGGCTTCTCGGCGAGGTACTCGCGCAGCGTCTTCAACTGCTCGTCGAACTTCTTCGGATCGCCATAGAACGATCGCTTGTCGGTCTCTGCCGACGCGAGGTCGGGGTCGAAGCGGAGCCCGCGGCCGATCATGTACGCGGCGTAGTGGTAGTCGCCCAGAGCGAACAGACAGTCGGCGACGACGAAGTGCAGTGCGGCGTCCTCGGGGACGTAGGTCAGTGCGCGCAGGTAGCTCTCCGACGCCTCCTGCCAACGCCCCTCGCGGAAGTAGAAGTCGCCGAGCGCGACGTGCCGTTCGCCGAGCGAACGCGACGTCGGTTCCGCCGCACCGTCGCCCCTGCCGGCCGCCGAACCGGCGCTGACGACCTCCGACTCCGCCGGCACGTAGTCGATGTCGTGCACTTCGACCGATGAACCCGGCGAGTAGTACCAGTCGTCCGTCTCGTAGCCGTACGAGACCGGCACGCCGACACTCCAGTTCTGCCACGGGCTCGACGAGTTCCAGTAGTAGACGAACGACGTGCGGTGCGACCAGTACCAGCGCGGCCACCAGCAGGACCAGTAGTACGGGTACGAGTACAGACCCCAGCGGCACCAACGCGGCGAGAAGCCGAAGCTGAACCACAGCGACGCGTGATGGCTGCCCCACGACGTGCACCCCGCGTACCAACGCGACGGATGCGACGAGCCGAACGCGGCTTGAATGTTCGATCGGGGCCGCAGACGCGGCGCGAGGACGTCGGAAGCCGTGCGACCTCGACTCACGGCTTGCGGGAAGATGCTGTTCGAACCGCCCCGGCTCGACGGCGGTCGCAGCGTCGGCGTGTTCGGTGCGCGCGCGACCGGTGCGGCGACGACGTCCGACGGGCCGCGGCGCGGCGACCCGTAGCGGTGGTCGGC
>JAEYTU010000042.1 GCA_023433825.1 Planctomycetota bacterium | reverse complement strand
GCCGAAGACCTCGATCGGATGTCGAGCCTCGCGATCGTCGCGCTGATGAACGACGAGGATCGGCGCCTCACCGACGTCGTCGCCGCACAGTCCACACGGATCGCGGCGGCGATCGATCACGTCGCGTCGGCGTTCGCGCGCGGCGGTCGCCTGCTCTACGGGGGGGCTGGGACGTCGGGCCGGCTCGGCGTCCTCGACGCCGTCGAATGCCCTCCGACGTTCGGATCGCCACCGCACCAGGTCGTCGGCTGCATCGCCGGCGGCGCGGGGGCGTTCGTCCGTGCCGTCGAAGGTGCCGAGGACGATCCGACGCTCGGCGCCCGCGATATTGAGGCGGAACGCGTGACCGCGCTCGACGTCGTCGTCGGGATCACGGCGAGCGGACGCACGCCGTACGTGCTCGGGCTGTTGGGCGCAGCGCGTGCGGCCGGCGCGACGACGGTCGCGATCGTCTGCAACGATCCGTCGCCGGTCGCCGACGCCGCCGACCTCGCGATCCCGCTCGTCGTCGGCCCCGAAGTCCTCTCTGGATCGACGCGGCTGAAGGCCGGCACCGTCACGAAGATGGTCCTCAACATGCTGACCACGGGCGCGTTCGTCCGCAGCGGCAAGGCCTACCGAAACCTGATGGTCGACGTGCAGGCGACGAACGAGAAGTTGCGCGCGCGGTGCCGGCGGATCGTCGCGCTGGCGCTCGACGTCGACGCGACGAAGGCGGCCGACGTGCTGGCCCGGTGCGGCGGTGAGGTCAAGACGGCGATCGTCGCAGCACGGCTCGGAGTGACGGCAGACGTCGCACGCGCGTGTCTCGCGCGCCACGGCGGCCGCGTGCGGGCCGCGATCGAAGGCGGCGCGACGTGAGCGAAACGGCGACGCGAACCCGCCTGCTCGCGCTCGACGTGTTCCGCGGCGTCACGATCGCCGCGATGATCCTGGTCAACAATCCGGGCAGTTGGAACGCGATGTACGCGCCGCTCCGTCACGCGCCGTGGCACGGATGCACGCCGACGGATCTGGTGTTCCCGTTCTTCCTGTTCGCGGTCGGCGTGTCGATCCCGCTCGCACTCGACCGCCGCGTCGCCGACGGCGCCGGCCTCGGACAGATCCGTCGCCACATCCTGTGGCGGGCTGCGGCGCTCGTCGCGATCGGGATCGGACTCGCGGCCTACCCGTTCGTCACGTTCGTGCCGGAGTTCGGTTGGCACCGCGATCTGACCGGCGTGCGCTTCCCGGGTGTGCTGCAGCGAATCGGCGTCTGCTATGCGGTCGTCGCGCTGCTGTACCTGTCGCTGTCGCCGCGGCGGCTCGCGACGTTCGCCGTGGCGTGTCTGGTCGGCTACTGGGTCGTGCAGCGGTTCGTGCCGGTGCCGAGCACCGGCGCGGTCTATGCGATCGATCGGCAGGGCGACGATCTCGGCGCGTGGCTCGATCACGCCGTCTTCGGTCTGCACGTCTGGAAGAAGGCGCCGCCGTTCGACCCGGAAGGACTGCTGAGCACGATTCCGGCGTTCGCGACGACCTGGTTCGGCGTGTGGACCGGAAGCCTGCTGCGCTCGACGGCACCGATCGCCGAGAAGATCGCGCGCATCGCCGTCCGCGGCGTCGTGCTGGTCGCCGCCGGCTGGTGCGCCGGTCTGGCGTTCCCGATCAACAAGCCGCTGTGGACGAGCTCGTACGCGATGTTCACCGGCGGTCAGGCGATGCTGACGCTCGTCGTCTGCCTGTGGGTCGTCGACGTGCGCGGCCACCGTCGGTTCGCACAGCCGTTCGTCGTCTACGGCGTCAACGCGTTGCTGGTCTTCGTCGGCAGTTCGGTGCTGTCGCAGACCGTCCGGATGATCGAAGTCGACGGACCGGACGGGCGTCCGATCCGGCTCGCGACGTGGATCCACGACGAGCTGTTCGCGTCCTGGCTCGCGCCGAACGCCGCATCGCTCGGCTACTCGATCGTCTGGGTCCTCGGGTGGTACGTCGTGCTGCGATGGCTGTACGGCCGCGGGATCGTCTGGAAGCTGTGAACGACCGCGCGGCGCGGCGCGAGGTCACTTGATCTGTTGCAGCAGCGGCGTGCTGAGCGCCGGATAACCGAACGTCGTCGGACGCAGACCCTGCCAGACCAGCGTCAGTCCCTGCAGCACACTGAGGTTCGGGTTCGGCAGCGTGAAGGTCAGGTAGCCGAAGCCGTCGGTCACTCCGGCGAACAGTCCGAGCGGACTGTTGACCGCGTAGAAGCTCCGGAAGCTCTGATTCGGCGCCACGATCCCGCTGACGTCGATCGAGCCGCCGAACGTGCCGGCGCCGAGCGGACCGACGGCGAGCAGCAGGTAGACCGGCGTCGTCGGCCCAGCCGACACGTCGATGTCGATCGTCGGATCGGTCGGCAGGATCGCACCGTCGTTCGCAGCGTCGATGACGAACGGATCGACCGGGAGCGCGTCGACGATCGCGAGCCCCATGAACGTCGGCTGGAAGTTCGGGACGTCGAGCTGGACGCCGATGTGTGCGCCGGTCGCCGGAACGCTGACGACGTCGGAGCCCATCTTGACGCCGTTGATCACGGCGACGCTGCCCGGCAGCGACAGCGTGTTCGGCGCCGTGCTGAAGATCGTTCCGGCGTAGCCGCCGTTGTCCCAGACGAAGACGAAGTTCGGGATCGTCGGGTAGGTCTGGCTCGGGCCGTACGGCAGCGAAGCGACCAACGTCCCGCCGTTCGGGTCCAGCGCGAGGCCGACCATGTTGGCCGGCGTCCCGCCGGCGAGACCGGGGCCGATCGGGTTCGCGTTGCGGTCGACGGCGCCGGCGTTCAGCACCATCTGATGGATCGACGGCTGGCCGTTCGGACCGCTGCCGGTCTCCGGGATCACGATGTGCGCGCTGTCCGCGACGACGTCCTGCACGTTGCCGGCGGCGTCGTAGGTGATGTCGGCCGCGGCGATCCGAACGATTGCACCGTCGGTCGCGAAGATCGGCAGTGCGACGCCGTTGTTGCCGTGCACCCAGTGCCCGCCCTGCGCCGGCGAGTAGTACAGGTCACCGTTCGAGTCCTGGACGATCGCGCTCGCGCCGCCGCGCTCGGCGCGATTCTGCCGGTCGATGCCGCGCGCCTTGTCGATCAGCGTGCGCGTGACGAAGAACTCGGTGTTGCCGTTCGCGCGGAACCGGAAGAAGTCGCCGGGACGGATCTGGACTCGCTGTGCGCCGTTGTTCGTGAACACCTCGAAGCGCTTGTTGACGTCGAAGTCGCGGATCGTCCAGAAGACGTTGCGCGCATCGGTCGTGCTGCGGTCGGCGTACTTGACGAACGGACCGGCGAAGTTGAACTGCTCGAACACGGTCTTCCAGGTGTGGAACGTCGTGTGATTGCCGTCGTTGTTGCCGTTGCCCCACATCGCGTGGATCGCGGTCGTCGGCAGCCAACTGCGTGCGACGGCACCGGCGCCAGGCGTGACGATCGAGAGGTCGAACTCGCGCAGCCGTGTCGTCGCGCCGACGTGGTTGGCGGCGTCGAGACTGACGAAGTCGAAACGGCCGTTGAACACGAGCGTGTGTCGGTTCTGAGCGGCCAATGGGAGACCACAAAGGGTCAATGCGATCGCGAAGAGGGGAGCGCGCATGGTTGAAGTCTTCGGTGGGGGGCAGAGGTGAGGGGTTCGTCGTGTCGCGCGACGCGCGTCGACGGAACGAGGCGGCGGATCGTAGACACGCGTCGCGACGGTCGTCCAGCCGCGACGTCGAGCGCGATTGGGTGTCTATACTCCTGCGCTTCCTTGCCCCGGAGCCGTCGCATGTTCGCTCGTCTTCTCGCGTGTCTGTTCGCCGCGTCGGTCGCCGTCGCGCAGTCGCCGTCACGCGACGTGTCCTTCGGCGAGTGGCCGTTCCTCGTCGGCAACATGGATGCGCAGATCCCGCAGCTCGTCGCCGACGCGCGCGCGAACGACATCGACACGATCTACATCAACGTCTTCCGCGCGACCGGGCCTTCGACCGGGACGATGTGGGTGACCGACGTCGCCGGAACGTGGAATCCGTCATGGGGTGCCGTTCGACAGAACGGGTCCGGCATCCAACTCGTCGAGCTGATCCGTGCTGCGCACGCGCAGAACCTGCAGGTCGTCGCCGTCGTCAAGTGCTTCGACTCGACGGTCCCGCCGACCGACGCTGCGCACCGCGCATACCTGCTGGACGTGATCGAGTACTTCACGAACAGCTATGCCGCCGACGGCAAGCCGGTCTACGACCTCGACGGGATCGCGCTCGACTACGTCCGTTTCGTCGGCGGCACGAATCACGACCCCGCCGTCGTCACCGACTTCGTGCGCGACGTGAAGGCCCGGATCGCGCCGCTGTCGCTGCACGCCTACCTGATCGCCGGCCGCTACACGTTCGACGGACCGACCTACGACGCGCAGTTCAACTCGTATGCATCGGTGCTGGCCGCGAACGCCCGCGACTACGGCCAGCACTGGGAGCAGATGGCGCGACACGTCGACGTGATGATGCCGATGGCGTACACGGCCGACGGATCGATCTACGCGACGGCGGCTCGACATCGTGCCTACGTTCAGCAGGTCGCGAGCTACTGCCGGACCGCCTGCGCGCGCGCCGGGTTCCCGACGCGACGCGTCGTCAACACGATTCGCACGTACAGCGATGCATCGGAGACGGCGACCGACGTGACGGTCGAAGCGTCGATCGTCGGATCGTTGAACGGCGGCGCCGACGGCTACCAAGCGTTCCGCTACGGGACGCTGCGCCCGAACGCCGGCTGGTGGACGAAGCTGCGGCAGTACGCGGTGCCGGGTCCGAACCGGCCGATCCCGGTCCTGACGACGGCGACGAACGGACTGACGGTCGTCGTGAACGGCCTGAGCAGTCGCGACTTCGACGAGCCGTCGAGCAACCTGCGGTTCCGTTTCGACTGGAACGGCGACGGCGTGTTCGACACCGGATCCCTGCCGAACGTCCTGCACTCGGCGCTCGGTCGGCGCGACGGAACCGTGCGCGTCGGCGTCGAGCTGACGGACTCGGACGGCCTCGTCGCGACGACGACGCGGCGCGTGGCCTTCCAGCCGCCGCTGTCGAGCGACGTCGCGACGCTGTCGGCGGTGACCGGCGGCGCCGTGCAGTTGCGAATCGACGCCGGGATCGCGGCGGCCGGACTGACCTACGTCATGCTCGGCACGGCGTCGGGCACGACGCCGGGTCTGCCGCTGCCGCAGGGCTTCGTGCTGCCGCTGAACTACGACGCGATCACGGCGACGCTCGTGCAGGCGATCTCGACACCGGTCTTCGCGAACGCCGTCGGCGTGCTCGACGCGTCCGGCAGCGCGACGACGACGTTCGCCGTGCCGCCGGGCGTCGTCACCGTGCTGGCCGGGCGAACGTTGCACTTCGCCGGTGTCGGCGTCGGACCGTTCCAGACCTACCGCTTCACGACGAACGCGACGCCGGTGTCGATCGTGCCGTGACGCAGCGTCGGTGCCGTGGACATCGTCATCGCGGGTCGCGGTAGCCGTACCGATCGAGCCAGTCGCCGCAGATCCGGTCGAAGCTCGCGCGTTCGGCGTCGTCGAGATCGACGCGATGGCGCCCGACGCTGGCGTCCGGAGTCGGCGACGTGCCGTGCTTGTCGAACCCGGCATCGCCACTGCGAAGATCGGGGAGCCCTTCGAACGGCAGCCCGAGCGCGTCGAGCAGCCGCCGCAGTTCGCCGCCGGGATCGGCGACGAGGTCTTCGTAGCGGAGCCAGTACGCGTCGGTGAAGGCCTTCGCGAGACCGCCGTAGAGGTTCGTCCACCGCTGCGCGTAGTCGTCCGGGGCCGGGACTTCGAGCAGCGGGTTCCGTTCCTGGATGTCGCTGCGAGCGGCGAATCGGCGCACCGAGCCGTACGTGTCGCGCGGATCGCGGATCAGCACGATGCAGCGCGTCGCCGGGAACACCTCGCGCACGGCGAGCGCCGCGTACGGGTCCGGCAGCTTGTCGCCGAAGTAGACGAAGTCGCGCGTCCGAAACTCGTGCGCATACCAGCGGACGAACAGGTCGGTGGCGGCACGCGTGAACATCGGCGCGAACGACGCGACGTACGGCGGCGCGACGATGCCGTGCATCCGCACCGGGAACGCGAGCGGGAACTCCTGCACGTCGTAGGCAGGTAGACCGGCGATCTGGACGCAGAAGTGCAGGAAGTCGGCGATGCGACCTTCGTTCGTCATCGCGATCGACGGATGCGCATCGAGCATTCGCCAGAGCAGCGTCGATCCACAGCGACCGGAACCGAGCACGAACAGCGGCGTCGGCTCGCGCGTCATCGCGGGCTCGCGAGGTAGCCCTCGCGCACGAGCCAGTCGACGATCCGCCCGGCGTGCTCGGCGGGGGTCCCGCCCGAAGCGTCGAGGACGATCTCGGCGTCGGTCGGCGCCTCGTACGGATCCGAGATCCCGGTGAACGCCGGAAGCGTGCCGGCTCGCGCGCGCGCGTAGAGCCCCTTCCGGTCGCGCGCCTCGCAGACGTCGAGCGGCGTCGCGACGTGGACGAGGACGAAACCCCCGTGCGGTTCGACCATCGCGCGAACTTCGCGCCGCACGGCGTCGTACGGCGCGATCGGAGCGCAGATCGCGATCCCGCCGTGGCGGGTGATCTCGGAGGCGACGAAGCCGATCCGGCGGATGTTGAGGTCGCGATCGCGACGCGAGAAGCCGAGCTCGGACGACAGGTGGCGCCGGACGATGTCGCCGTCGAGGACGGTGACGCGGCGGGCGGTCCGTTCGCCCAGCAACGCGCGCAGCGCGATGGCGATCGTCGACTTCCCTGCGCCCGACAGGCCGGTGAAGAACAGTGTGCAACCCTGGCGATCGCGCGGTGGATGTCCGGCCTGCAGGACGCGGGCGACCGATTCGAACGTGTACCACGACGGGATCGGCGTCCCCGAACGGAGCAGGTTGCGGAGCTCGGTTCCCGACAACGTCGTGACCTGTGCGCCGGTTGGCACCTCGGCGCGCGTGACATGGCGATCGAGATCGGCGACGTAGACGAGTTCCTCCGACGCGACGATTCCGATCCCGATCTCGTCGGCGTGGGCCTGCGCGAGGCGTTGCGCGTCGAGCGGTCCGTAGAACGGCTTCCCGGCGGCGTCGGTGCCGGGACCGGCGTGATCGCGGCCGACGATCAGGTGCGTGCAGCCGTGATTGCGCCGGACGATCGCGTGCAGCACGGCCTCGCGCGGACCCGCCATCCGCATCGCGAGCGGCAGCAGCGACAGCAGCGTCGACTCGGGCGGGTACTCGGCCAGCACTGCGCGATAGGTCGCGACGCGCGTGTCGGGATCGAGGTCGCCGGGTTTCGTCGGTCCGACGACCGGGTGCAGCAGCAGCTTCGCGTCGAGGGCGCGGGCTGCACGCTGCGTCAGTTCGAAGTGCGAACGATGGATCGGATTCCGAGTCTGGAACGCGACGATGCGCGTCCAGCCACGGCGGGCGAACTCGGCACGCAGTTCGGCCGGCGTGTGCCGATGCTCGACATGGTCGTGACGTTCGATCGGTTGCAACGCGACGACGCGTCCGCCGACGTAGGTGTCGCCGCCGCGCAGCAGCGCCGCGACGCCCGGATGGTCGGGATCGGTCGTTCCGTAGACGTGCAGTGCCTCCTGCTCGAGGTCTGGCTGCCAGACGTCGCTCGGTCGGACCACCGCGAGCGCGACCCCTTCGGGATCGCGCAGTGTCAGGCCGGCTCCGGGCTGCAGCTTCGCTGCAAACGCGGCATCGACGTCGAGGGTGATCGGGATCGGCCACAACGTTCCGTCGGCGAGCCGCATCGACTGGACGACGGTGTCGTAGTCGGCGCGGCCGAGGAATCCGTTCAGCGGGTGGAAGCCGCCGTTCGTCAGCAGCTCGAGATCGGCGAGCTGACGCGGCGTCAACGCCCAGGACGGCCAGTCACGCGCGAGCGTGCGAAGCTCGCGGATGCCGGTCTGATCCTGGACGCCATCGCCGCAGCCCCGCCATGCATGGGGTGTGCGTCCAGGCATCGGTCCTCGTCGTGTCTCCGTCGTCGTGTCGTCGGTGCGCGGAGCGGTGCGAGTCGCGCCGGGCTGCCGCACTAGTCGACGCGGCTACGGGAGGGGACAGAGATCCGGCCGCTCGAATGTCGCAGAGTCGTGTTTCGTGACGACGAAGCGACAGCACCGT
>JAEYTU010000022.1 GCA_023433825.1 Planctomycetota bacterium | reverse complement strand
GAGTGGAACAGCTGGACCGGGGAGAACGTGGTTCTCGAGTGGAGCGACCTCGCCATCGACAAACCGCTCGAAGCGGTCGACGTACCTGCGCAGGAGCTCCCCGTCCCGAACTACACCGGCGTGATCTACGCGACCGACGAATACCCCGACGGGCGCGAACGGGTCTACGAGGCTCTCGAGGGTCGCAATGCAGTCTGGATGGTCGCCGATACTCAATCGACGAAGATCGGCCGCTCGACGTTCTTCGTTCGAAACGACCCGCGACGACCCGGTGAAGAGTTGCTGTGCACGCTGAGCTCCGTGTCCCCAGCACCCACCGGATTGGACATGACGCGCGCCTCAGCTCGATGGCCCCTGCTCGACCTCGAGCGCTACGCCACCCCGACCGAGCCGCCCGACATCGACTACTGGTCGACCGAGATGATGGTGTTCGCAGACGAGGGCGCGCAGTACTTCCTGATCGACCGCGAGGGTCGCGTGCGCGTCACGGGTGATTGCGGCTGAAGTCACTCCTTCTCGCCCGTCTCGGTAGTCTCCCCCGCGATGATGACCCCGCTCGACGCCCACGTTCTCGACTCGAAGTCGCAACTCCTCGCGCACGTCGACCCCGCAGGACGCAATGCGATGCTGCTCGGCACCGACGAACCGGCGCCCGACACGTTTTGTGCGTTCACGGTCACGACGCCACACGGACCGCGCGTCGTCGGCGTGCTGAGCGCATTCCAGGGCTACGAGCCGGCCGCGGTCCAGACGACCGACGGTCGCCGCGTATTGGTCGGACATGGCGCGACGGTGCACGCGATCGACGTGGCGGCGATGCGCGCGAGCGCCACGCTCGAACTCCCGGGCGCGTTCTACGAGTTCCTCCCGATCGGCGAAGGCGACGACGCGCTCGTCGTGCACGAGTTCGGCGTGACGCGCATCGACGCCGACGGACGCGTCGCCTGGGAGATGCGCACCGAGTCGACATTGCGCGGCGCATTGCTGACCGACGACGGCGAACTGACGGTCCGGACGAAAGGCGATCCGGATCCGCTCGTCGTGACACTCGGGAACGGCCTCGTGAAACGCGTCGATGAGGTCTGACGCCAGTTCCCGCGTCCCCGAGCATTGGGAGCGACTGGTCGCAGCGGAACTGCGCCCGCTGCTTCGCGACGTCGATGTCGGCGCCACCTTCGCCATTCCCCCGGATTCCGCGTTCGCGCGTCTCCACGAACGCCTGATCCAAGGCCGGCTCGCAGCGCGTTTCCCCGAATGGCGCGATCAGTCCATCGACGGCGTCTGGCCCGAGCACGCGCGAAAGACCGGTCCGACGTCGGCATCGCTGTGCGGCGTCTGCCTGCTGCTCGACGACCAGACGCTGACGCCGTTCGCCGCCGATTGGACGATCGCCGACTCGCACGACGCCGTCACCGCGTGGCGTCTGCGCGTCGGTGAGCCGGGTGGCGGGCGGCTTCGGATCTCAGGTCCGCGCCATGGATCGAAGGCCGCGACAGTGCTGCGCTGGACGATCGCCGAGCGGATCGACGACACGCATTGGTGCTATGAACTGACCGACGCGAGCGGCGACCCGACGACCGTCGGAACGTGATCGCGCGCGAGCGGCTCGGCGAGCATCTGACGGACCTCTTCGACGGCGGCCGGACCGAACGTCTCCCGCATCCGCGCGCGGTACTCGTCCCGATCGAAGTACTCGTGGAACGCCGCGTCGCGGAACTGCAGCACCTCGGCACCGGACAGGTGCTTCGTCGGCAACGGCAGACACGTGCGACTGTGCTGCGAGTACCCGTTCCACGTCTCCGGCAATCGCCATCCCTCGCGCAATGCGTCGCGATAGAGCTGCGAACCGGGATAGGCCATCGCGCTGAAGAAGTTCGCGTACTCGGTGTTCAACGCCTTCGCGAAGTCCAATGTCTCGCGCATCGTCGCGTGGTCGTCGTCGGGCAGTCCGAAGATGTAGTTGCCGAGCACGTGGATCCCGCTCTCGCGAACGCCGTCGATCGCGCGCATCAGCGTCTCGGGGCGATAGCCCTTCTCGACGCCGGCGCGGACGCGTTCGCTCGCCGACTCGATGCCGATCGCGAGCCACCGCACACCGGCACGCCGCATCCGCGTCAGCAGCTCCGGATCGCGGCACGTGTCGACGCGCGCATACGCCCAGATGTTGAGACCCGCGTCGAGTGCAATCAGGCCGTCACAGATCGCCCGAACGTGTGCCTTGTCGAGGACGAACAGTTCGTCGGCGAACTTGAAGTTCCGCACGCCGTGCTCGTCGACCAGCCGCGTGATCTGCGCGACGACGTGCGCCGGGTCGAAGCGGCGATAGCTGTTGCGTGCCGGATCGAGTCCCGCCGCGGCCTCTCCTGATTTGAACGGCGCCTGGATGCAGCAGAACGTGCAGGTGAACGGGCATCCGAGCGTCGTGTAGATCGACGCATACGGCTGACGCTCGATGCCGCCGAAGCAATGCCAGTTGTGCGCGCGATAGAGCGACATCGGCAGCAGGTCGTAGGCCATGCCCGGCATCTCGTCGGCGAGCCGCGTGACGATCGGCGCCGCGGCGTTTCGTCGCGTCGCGGATCCGTCGTGCCAAACGAGTCCGCGCACACGGCCGAGATCGCTCGCACTCCCGCCGGCGCGCAATGCAGCGACGAGCTCGACGACCGTGATCGGTCCTTCGCCGCCACAGACGAAGTCGGCCGACTCCTCCGACAGCGTGCGTTCCGGCAATGCCGCGACGTGCCCGCCGAGCAGCAGCACCTTCCCCTCGGGATCGTGCTGCGCCAACTCGGTGCAGATCGCGCCGGCGCCGGGCATCACGTGCGTCGACGCATTCGGGTTGTGGCCATAGACGACGACGGCGGTCAGCAGCGGGCGCACGTGCGCGACGTGCATCGCGACGTCGGTCGGGCCGAGGTCGAACGCGTTCGCGTCGAGCACGTCGACCGACAGTCCCTTGCGGCGCGCATACTCGGCGATCAGTCCGACCCAGATCGGCGACTCCTTCGCGGCGAGCTGGCGACCCAAGTCCTGATAGATCTGACGTGCGCCACCGGGATTCACGAGCAGCAGGTCGAGACGTCGTTGCGAGCCGTTCATTGCGCCACCTTCAGTCATTCACGCTCTGCACGGTCGCACCCGCGAGCATCGCACGCGCGGCGGCGGCGATCCGCTCGGGGGTCGGGTAGTACGCGCGCTCCAGCACGCCGCTCGACGGCATGCCACGATCGGGGAAGCACATCCGCTGCGGCGGCGCCGCGAGACAGTCGAACGCCTTCTCGACGACCAACGCGCAGACCTCGGCCGCGAACCCGCCGAACGGGAAGTCGTAGTCGACGACCAGCAATCGACCGGTCCGCGCGACCGACTCGAGGATCAGCTCGGTGTCGAGCGGCTTGATCGTCCGCGGGTCGATCAGGTCGACGTCGAGCCCCTCGGTCTCGCACGCCTTCCACGCATGTCGTGCCGCCAGCGACGTCGCGACGATCGTCAATCCGTCGCCGCGATGCAGCCGCTGCCCCTTGCCGAGCGGGATCGTATACATCGCCTCGGGCACGTTGCCGGTGTCCTTGTAGAGCCAGCGATGCTCGAGGAAGAGGACCGGCGAGTCGTCCTTGACCGACGATAGGAACAGTCCCTTCGCGTCGTACGGCGTCGACGGCATGACGACCTTCAATCCCGGGATCTGTGCGAACAGACCGTGCAGGGATTGCGAGTGCTGCGCGCCGCAGCCCCAGCCGCGACCGATGATCGAGCGAATGACCAGCGGCACGCGGACCTGTCGATCGAACATGTCCTCCCACTTCGCGACGTAGTTCGCGATCTGGTCCATCGCGACCAGCAGGAAGTCGTTGCGCAGGTGCACGTGGATCGGACGCAATCCGCTCAATGCGGCGCCGAGTGCGACACCGGTCATCGCGTTCTCGCTGATCGGTGTCCCGAGCACGCGCTCGCGATGCGTCAGATCGGCCATCGAACCGAACACGCCGAACTTGTCGTCGGCGTCGAGTCCGATCGCGAAGACGCGCGGGTCGAGCCGCATCGCCTGATCGATCGCTTCGCGGATCGCCGCGACGAACGGCAGCACGCGGTCGCCGGCGGGGGCTTCGTAATTGGTGTCGAATCGGCTCCACGGCATGGCGTCAGACCTCCACGAGCGACGGTTGCGGGAACGGCGAACGAACGGCGAACGCGATCGCCGCGTCGATCTCGGCTTCGACGTCGGCGCGAACGCGTTCGAGTTCCGCCGGCGTCGCCATCCGGCTGTCCTTCAGGAACGCCTCGAGCTTTCGAATCGGGCAGTCACGTTCGCGATCGACCTGATTCGTCGCCAAGTCACACGGCTCGTGCCCTTGGTGCTTCATCCAGCGCTTCGTCCGGCAGTGCAGGAACATCGGGCCCTTCCCGTCGCGCAATGCGGCGACGGCGACGCCGGCCTGTCCGTGCACGGACAGCACGTCGGTCCCGTCCGCGGTCAGCACCGGCATGAACTGCGACGCGACGCCGTCGATGTCGTGCGCCGAATGTGCTTCGAACGGCATCACGTTCGACAGTCGATTGTCCTCGCAGACGAACAGCACCGGCAGCTTGCGCAATGCCGCGAAGTTCATGCTCTCGTAGAAGACGCCGGCATTGGTCGCGGCGTCACCGAAGTACGACACGCCGAGGAACGGTTGCCCCGACAACTGCGCCGCGAGCGCAGCGCCGACGCCGAGCGCGATCGAGCCGCCGACGATCGCCGACGATCCCGGCAGCCCGTGCGCGACGTCGACGACGTGCATCGAACCGCCGTAGCCGTGCGAGCACCCGGTCACGCGCCCGTACAACTCGGCCATCAGCTTCGGCAGCGGCATCCCCTTCGCGAGCGCCGGGCCGTGCGTGCGATGCCCGAGGAACAGCTTGTCCTCGTCGCGCAGCCAACGGCAGACGCCGACCGACACGGCCTCTTGTCCGATGCACAGATGCACCGGCGTCTCCATGACATTCGTCGGATACAGCGCAGCGATCCGTTCGCTGGTCTGACGGATCAGGCGCATGCGCGACAAGAGCCAGATGGCGTCGTCGCGGTGCAGGGTCTTCGTCGTCGGCATGGTCGTCACTTCGGATGGAACGTGGCGGGACTCGGCGATGCGGCGCGACGCGGCGCCGGTGCAACAGTCACGACGCCGGCGACTCCGGCGTCGGCCACGTCGACCGTCGGATCGAACTCGCGGAATGCACGGATCGGCCGCGCCTCGCGTTCGGCCTCGACCGCCGCGTAGTCGGTCTCGGGGTCGTAGAAGATGATCTGGCTGCCAGACGTCTCGAACCGGAACGGCACGTGGACGAGTTCGGGCAGTGCGTCGGCGACGGCGCTCTGCAGATAGGGCGGGACGAACAGCAGCAGGAACCCGCCGCCGCCGGCGCCGGTGATCTTGCCGCCGATGGCGCCAGCCTCTCGCGCACGCGCATAGATCGCGTCGACGTCGTTCGTCGAGATGCCGGCGCCGATGCTGCGTTTGACGCTCCACGCCTCGTCGAGCAATTGGCCGAAGCCTTCGATCGGCGCGTGGCTCGTCAGCAACGACAGGCTCTCGTCGACGAGGTCGCGCAGGATCCGCAATTGGCGGCGCTTGCTTTGAATGTCGTCGACATACGTCGATGCAACCGTCGACGCCGTTCGAACGATGCCCGTGTAGAAGAGCATCAGATGCGCGTCGAGTTCTTCGCGGCGTCCGGGCGGGAGCAGCACCGGACTGACCGTGATCTCGCCGGTCTGCGCGAACGTGATCTTGTTGAACCCGCCGTACGCCGCCGAGACTTGGTCCTGCGAGCCGACGGTCTCCTTCAGCAGCTCCTGCTCGACGTGGATCGCCTCGCGCATCAGCTCGTCCTTGCCGATCATTCGTCCGCGCAGCGCGTGCAATGCATGCAGCAGACCGACGGTGAACGCGGAGCTCGATCCCATTCCGCTGCGCGCCGGCAGGTCGCCGACGTGGTGCAGTTCGACGCCGCGCGTCATTCCGAGGTGATCGAGCAGGCAGCGGACGACCGGGTGCTCGATCTCTTCGGCGCGTTTGCGGTTCTCGACCTTCGACCAGACGACGCGATATCGATAGTCAAAGAACGGCGGCAGGAAGCGCGTGCTGAGATAGCAGTACTTGTCGATCGTCGTCGCGAGGACCGCGCCGCCGTGCGCCCGGTACCAGCCGGGATAGTCGGTGCCGCCGCCGAAGAACGAGATCCGGAACGGTGTGCGACTGATGATCACGCGCCGACCTCCTGCAGTTCGTGCAGAGCCAGTTCGTCGAGGCCGTCGACGACGACGTCGGGGGTGCAATCGGCCTCGCGTTCGGTGTCCCGGCCATAGCCGGTGCGCACGAGCGCCGTGCGCGCGCCGACGCGCTTGCCGAGTTCGATGTCACAAGCCTTGTCGCCGACGACGAGACACCGCGACGGATCGACACCGGTCTCGCGCAATGCGCGGTCGATCAGCTGCGGTCGCGGCTTGCGGCATTCGCAGTTGGCCGACGGGTGATGCGGGCAATGCCAGATCGCGTGCAGCGTGATTCCGGCGCTGGCGAGCTGTGCGCGCAGTTCGGCGTGGATCGCGGCCAATGTGACCTCGTCGAAGTAGCCGCGCGCGATGCCGGACTGATTGGTCACGACGACGAGCGCATAGCCGCAGTCACGAAACCGCCGAAGGCCCGCGACGACACCGGGGAGCAGTTCGACGCCGGCCGGATCGGCGAGGTAGTGGCGCTCGGCGATCAGCGTGCCGTCGCGGTCGAGCACCAAGAGACCGGTGGCAGGTGCGTCGGGCTGCCTGCGCGCGAGACCATCGAGGAACGTCGCGGCCGCCGCGTAGCTCTCCGGCGTTCCGATGTCGAGGAACGGCGCGTCGGTCCGGAACGCGAACAGGTCGTCGCCGGCCAGCGCCGGCAGCACGTCGCGTTCCAGCGACAGAGGTGTCCGGTCGGGCAGTGCCGCGAGCAAGTCGACCGCGAACCGATAGATGCCGGCATTGACGAGCCCCGGCGCCATGACGCCGCGCTTCTCGTCGAAGGCGAGGACGCGCCCGCTGCGATCACAACGAACGGTGCCGAAGCGCGCCGCATCGGCGACGTTCACGGCGACGAGGGCTGCGGGCGAACGCCGCGCGGCGGCCGCGCGCGTGAACGCCGCGAGGTCGACGCCGCAGTACGAGTCGCCGTTCAGGACGAGGACGTGGTCGTCGGTGTCGCCGCCGGCGAACTCGCCGAGTCGCCCCAACGCATGGCGCAGCGCACCCGCCGTCCCGAGCGGCCGGTCCTCGCGCGAGTGCACGATCGA
>JAEYTU010000014.1 GCA_023433825.1 Planctomycetota bacterium | reverse complement strand
CGGCAAGAGCACGTTGCTCGGTGGCATCGCGCGCGGCAGTTCGGCACAGGTCAACGTCATCGCGTTGATCGGCGAGCGTGGCCGCGAGGTCGGTGACTTCCTGCGCGAAGTCCTCGGCGAGGAAGGCATGCGGAAGAGCGTCGTCGTCGTCGCGACGTCCGACGCGCCGGCGATGCTGCGGTTCAAGGGCGCCTACACGGCCGTCACGATCGCCGAGAGCTTCCGCGAACGCGGCCTCGACGTGCTGCTGATGATGGACTCGGTCACGCGGTTCGCCGGTGCCGTGCGCGAGATCGGTCTCGCCGTCGGCGAGCCGCCGACGCTGCGCGGCTATCCGCCATCCCTGTTCTCGCATCTCCCGCGTCTCGTCGAGCGTCTCGGCACCGATGGCAAGGGTTCGATCACCGGCATGCTGACCGTGCTCGTCGACGGCGACGACATGAACGAACCGGTCGCCGACGCGGTCCGCGGCTATCTCGACGGCCATCTCGTGTTGAGCCGCGCGATCGCCGCGCGCGGCAAGTTCCCGTCGATCGACGTTCTGGCGTCGGTCAGCCGTCTGATGCCGCGCGTCGCGCCAGCCGCGCATCTCGAAGCCGCGCGCGTCGTTCGCGGCCTGCTCGCGCACCACGAGGAGAACCGCGACCTGGTCCAGGTCGGCGCATACCGCCGCGGCGCGGACCCGCTGCTCGACAAGTCGTTGCAGCGGATCAAGGGGATCGAAGAGTTGCTGTTCCAGGGTGCGCAGCGTCGGTCGATGAAGGACACGCAGCGGATGCTGTTCGAGCTCGCGGGGGGGTGAGCGTCGTGCGCGCGGTGTGTCTGTCGCGCATCGCGCCGGGTTGACGAGTTCCCGCGATCGGCGCACTGTCCACCGCTTTTCATGGCAAAGCGGATCGGTGCATCGGTGAGAACGGTCTCGAAGTTCGAGCTTTCGGTGCTCGGTGTCGCCTTCGGTGCCGTCGCGGCAGTGGGTGCGCAGGTGCCGCAGTTCCACATCACGACTCGAAACGACTGGCGCGGAAACGACGTCGCGGTCTTCGTCAGCGACGTCGACGAAGACGGGTACTGCGATCTGGTGCAGGTCACCGGCGACTACAGCTCCACACGATTCGTGCTTCGCTCTGGACGCGACGGCGCAATCCTTCGGGAGCACTCGGCGTCGCGGGTGTTCGAGCACGGCGACTTCCTCCAGGGCGTCGACGACTTCGACCGCGGCGGCTATCGCGACTTCGCCTGGACGTTCGTCAGCGGGGAATCACCGCGACAGTGGGGCACGGTGGAGATCCGCGGCGGACGCACGCTGCGCCCGATCCGGCAGATCGTCGCGCAGCGAGTCGCGCGAACTTGCGAATGGCGGTCGGCCATCGGTCACGATCTGAACGACGACTGGCGCCCCGATGTCGTCGTCCATGCGATGGAGGGCGGCACGGGTTGGCTCCGCGCGTTCGACCACTTCGGCAGTTTGCTGTGGGAGTGCGTGTCGCCGAACCCGAGCTTCATGCGTCCGGGCGATGTCGCGCTGATCCCTGACGTCACTTTGGACAACACACCGGACGTCATCGTCGCTCACAGGGGCGACGATGGCGCCGCGGTGCGCGTTCACTCGGGTCGCGACGGGACGCACGTCCGCACGTGCTTGCTCGACGTCGGGGACCGCGCAGGGCGGGAAGGCTGCGTGGCGTACGCCGGTGATCTCGACGCCGACGGTGTCGCGGACTTCGTCGGTTCGACGCACGGGTGGCGCGCCACTGGCGGGTTCGTCTTGGCGTTCTCCGGCGCGAGCGGGCAGCGGTTGTGGTCGGGGCACGTGCCTGACTTTCCGATCGGGCGCAGTCCGTACCTTCGCGCGAACGTCGACGTCGATCTCGATGGCGTGCCCGATGTGCTCGTGACGACCGGGAGCGACGGCGACGCGCACGAGGACTTCGGGGTGTACGCGTTGAGCGGTCGTGACGGCTCGCTCCTCTGGCGCAGTCGACCGACGTTCGATTCGGCTGTCGATCTTGGTCACCGATGGCTCCCGACGGGCGCGATCGACGCGGCCGCGGGCTCCGACGGGCTGTTCCCGTCGATCGTCGTGTCCGAGGCGTACTCGAAGATCGTCGATGCGTGGCGGGTACCGAACGAGCTCCGGAGCACGAGCGGTGACGTTCCCGGCTGGTACCCACCCACCACCATCGGCGCAGCCGTTCGACACCGCCTGACCGTCTCGTCGGCGATCCCGGCGGGGATGTCGACGAGCGGAGCGGGGTGCGCCGGCGCGCTCCCGCGCGCGCCGTGGATCGGCGTGCGGGCGTTCACGCGCGGTGGGACGCGCATCCACCTGACACGCGCGACCGCGGGTGGATCGGCAGTTCTGTGGTTGGGCGGCTCGGCGACTCATCTCGGCGCCACGCCGCTGCCGCATTCGCTGGAAGCGATCGGCTTGACGCCGTGCGAGCTGCGAACGTCGGCCGAGCTCGCCGTGCCGGTCCGCGTTGGCGATCGCGGCGCCGACGTCGGGTACGCGTTCGTCGACGTTCCGCCGCTCGCAGGCGTGACTCTGCACGCGCAGTGGTGGGTGCCCGGTGCTGGCGCGACGACGGCTGGCGGTGTCAGCGGACTGCTGACGTTCCCCGCGCGCTGAGGCAGCGCCGGCTCGCCGAGCCGACGCGCGGAGGCGACGCACCAGTCCACCACGGAACCCGGCGATGCGCACCGACCGTCTGAGCGCTTCCCGACCCGAAAGGCCGCGACGCGCGGCCTCTCACCCCTCGTCTCGGAGAGCCACAACCCATGATTCGCGCATCTATTCTGTGCGCAGGCCTCGTCGCGTTCGCCGTCCCGGCGGTCGCACAGAGCCAGCAAGCCGTTCAGTCCCTGCTGAAGACGCAATACGCCCTCGCCGGCGAAGAGCAGTTGCAGGAGTTCGTCTCGGAAGCCCGCCGCCTCGGATACGTCACCGATCGCGCGGGCATCCTCGCCGCGAAGGAACTCTTCCTCGCCCACGTCCAGAAGAACGCCGAGTCGATCGCGGCGCAGCGCCAAGTGCGCGAGATGCTCGCCGCATCGCTCGTCGGTGGCGGCACGCAGCCGACGCCGAATGCGATCACGGAGACCGAGTTCAACGATCTGGCGGCGTGGGCCGACACGTTCGTGGACGCCGACACCGGCACCGGCACGCTCGGCACCGGCGACTCGCGGGACGTCTACCGCTGGATCGTGACGCAGGACGCGAACGTCGACGTCACGCTGACGACGTCGATCACGTCGATCCCGGCGCTGACGCTCGTCGATGCGGACGGCCGCTTCGTCCTCGCGGGGTCGTTGGTCGGCACGCAACGGACGATCCGGATGGGTCTGCCGGCGGGCACCTACTACTTGGCGGTCGGCACGTCGACGACGGCGCAGACCTACACGCTGACGACGACGACGACGGCGACGACGTTCCCGATCCTGACGTCGGGCGTCCCGGTGAACGGCGGCTTCACGCTGAACCCGGAAGTGCACACCTACCGGCTCGTCGTCGGCGCCGACTCCGACGTCAACGTCAACATGACGAACCAGGGCGCGGGCACGGCCGACTTCTTCTTCAACTTCGCCCGCAGCAAGGGCGGCCGGATCCACTTCCAGGACGACACGATCGTCCCGCCGTCGACGACGGCGTCGCCCGACCCGATCCTGAACGCGCAACTGCCGGCCGGCGTCTACTACGTGTTCGCGCAGGAGTTCTTCAGCTCGACGACGGCGCTCTACACGATCACGGCGACGGTCACGCCGGCGGCGTTGCGGACGTTCCCGTGTGGTGGAACGGCGAACGACACGTTCGTCGACGGCTCGAACCGCTTCCTGTACCGGTTGACGCTGACGGCCAACGATCGGATCACGGCGTCGATCGCGGTCGGCACTCCGGCACCGACCGCGCCGGACAGCTACTTCGAGCTGTTCGACGCCAACATGGGGCTGGTCGTGCACAACGACGACTCGACCGGGCGCGGTCTCCTGAGTCTGCTCGACGTCGCGCTGCCGGCGGGCACCTACTACTTCGGCACGCGGACGTTCAGCCAGGTCGACGCGACGGAGCTCGGACAGTACGTGCTGACCGGCGTCTGTTCGCAGGCACCGACATTCGTGACGCTCGAGGCGATGCGTTCGCTGCCGCTCGGTTTGGCGATCGACAGCCACGTCGCGTTCAGGTACTCGCCGAGGACCGATTCGCCGCTGCGCGTGCAGAGCACGTTGCAGGTGTCGTTGCTGAGTTCGACCGGAACGCTGCGTGCCTACTACCAACTCGCGGGGCCCGGAGCGCTGACCGAGGTCAGCACCGTGGCGACCGCCAGTGAGACGCTCTACGGGGTCCTGCGAACGGCGAGCAACACGGCGTCGGCGTCTGCGACGGCGATCGTGCAAGGCGGCCTGACGATCGACCCGCGCGGGACGACGCTGCTGAGCCTCGACAAGGCCGGACGCACGCATGCCCTGTTCGCCGGGCTCGGCGCGATCGCGACGCCGTTCCCGTCGTTCATCCCGGGCATCACGGGCAACATCCTGCTCGACATCAACCAGCCGGTCTTCGCGATCGGCACCGGCGTGATCGCGCCCAACGGCCGGATCACGTGGCCCTTCGGTCTGAACAACCTGACGCCCCCGATCCGCCTGCAGGCGATCTCGATCGATGCCGCCCTGACCGGCGGCTACTTCACGATCCTGACGCCGTGAACTGACACGAAGGTGCCTGGCACCTTCGTTTCACTTCGTATTGGAAAGTGAAACGAAAGTGCCAGGCACCTTTGTTTCACTTTCACGGCCCGCCGGCGAAATCCTCGACAGTCCGACTCCACCCGGCTCGATGCCATGGTCGATACACCGACCATGAAGCGCTTCCGGTTCCCGCTGACCCGTCTGCTGCGACTGCGCGCGCACGAGGAGCGCGCCGCGCGCCGTGCCCTCGCCGATGCGCTGGCCGAGGTCGCGCGGATCGAGCGACGCATGCTGGCGATCGACGCGGACCTCGCGGCGCTCGCGGCCGAGGACCCGACGGCGCGCGCGGGCCGCGCCCTCGTCGAGGCACTGGCGAACGGCCTCTCCGGCGAGCGCCGCCACCTCGGTGGCAAGCTCGCATTGGCCGAACAGACGCTCGCGCGTGCGCGCGCCGTCTACCAACAGAAGCGCACCGACGTCGAGGCGTTGGTCCGTCTGCGGCGTCGCCGTCGCGACGAGTGGCTGACGACGGTGCAGCGCGAGGAACAGGCCGAACTCGACGAAGCGGCGCGAATGCGCTTCGCAGCCCGGCAGCGTGAGGTCGCCCGATGAAGAAGGCCCTGACGATGACCGTCGTCGGCGCGTTGCTGTTCACCGGTTCGGCGGTCGGGATCCTGGCCGTGCAAGGACGACTGAACCACGAAGGCACGCGAGGCATCCCGGTGCTGTCGTCGTTCTTCCCAGCGCCACCCGATGCCGACGCGAAGGCCGGCAACGGAACCGACGACGCGAACCCGTCGCCCGACGGCGCCAAGGCTCCTGCGCCGACCGACGCGCCCGGCATTCACAGCGCCGGCCTCGGCCGCGAGACCGAACCGCTGCCGCGTCGCCTCGAGAACCTCGCATCACCGTCCGGCGAGAAGGGTGGCGACGCGAGCACCGCGAAGCCCACCGAGCCCGCGGCAACGCCTGCCGTGACCGACGGCGCACCCGCGAACAGCGACGAACCGACTGCCGACGCGAACCGCAAGCCCTCGAACGGCCCGTCCGACCCGCAGTGGGAGCGTCAGCGCGAAGACATCATGGGTCAGGGTCAGTACCGCCGCGGGCGGTACTTCCAGTTCCCGACGCTGGAGTCGGGGCTCTCGGTCGACCAGATCAACCAGATGCTCGCCGAGGCGCGCGAGGAGAAGCGACTCGCCGCGCAGGAACGCGCCGAGTTGCAGAAGCGCAAGTCCGACCTCGACGCGCGCGAACTCGACATCCAGGATCGCTACGAGCAGGTGCTCGCGAAGCTGCAGCAGGTCGATCGCGAACGCGCGAAGCTCGAGCAGGAGATCAAGGACGCGCAGGGCACCGTGACGATGATTCGTCAGTCGGAACTGCCACGTCTGAAGGCGAGCGCGCGCGATCTCGAGGCGCTCGACCCTGCGAAAGCCGCAGCGCTGATCGCCAAGTGGTGGGAGACGCAGGATTCGCAACTGCTGGCGCTGCGACTCTTGACGGTCATGAGCGAGGACGTCCGCACGGCGATCCTGAACGCGATGCCGACCGCGCAGTCCCGCGAGGTCATCGAGAAGCGCTTCCGGACGTTCGTCGAGCCCAAGGCTGCGGCGCCGGGCCGATAGCACCGGAGACAACCGTCACGGCAGTCAAGGCGACGCCGCGATGCGTCGATAAGACCGCAGCGATCGCGACCCAGGAGGCGACTTGGCCGAAGACAAGAAAGCGGACGCCGGCGGTGACGCCGGGAAGACGTCCAAGAAGCGCATGAACCCGCTCGTGCTCGTCGCCGTCGGCGCGGCGATCGGCGGCGCCGGCGTCGTGGCGTTCCTGCCGAAGCCCGCACCGGTCGTCCACGTCGACGAAGGCCCGAAGTGGGAGATCGTCGGCTACGAGCCGGCGATGACGTTGACGTTCAACCCGCGTGTCGAACGCGGCAGCGCGCCGATCGTGCGCGTCACGTTCCGCATCGACGTCAAGCAGGATGCGCGCAAGGCCGCCGACGTCCGCAAGGCGATGACCGAACGTCGCGACCGCATGAAGCACCGCGTGCTGATGGTGCTGCGTGACCAGCCGCTGCAGATCTTCACGAGTGGTTCCGACGGCACGAACATCCTGACCAAGCGGTTGATCACCGAACTGAACGCCGAGCTGTTCCCCACCGGTCTCGCTCAGGTCGACGACATCGTCTACGACGACATCTACGTCCAGCGCTGACGCCCCCGTGAAGGAGATCCTCACCAACGAAGAGATCGACACCCTTCTGGACCTGTTCCGGTCCGAAGGGCCGCCGATCGACGTCGGCCCCGGTGCGGATCTGCCGATCTCGCAGCGCATCGACGACGACGCGCCGCTCGTCAGTCCGATCGACCTGCTGAAGCCGAACCGGATGACGCGCGAGCAGATCCGGTCGTTCGAACGGATCTTCGAAGGTGTCGCGAAGCTGCTGTCCGGCACGATCGCCGAGAAGCTGCGCACCGACGTGCAATGCGACTGCGTCGCCGTCGAGCAGATCCGCTTCCAAGGCTGGCTGAACCTGATCGGCGGCCCGATCGCGATCTACCAGCTCGCGATGCCGCCGCTCGCCGGACCGGTGTTGTTCACGGCGACGACGAGTCTGCTGTACGGCGCCGTCGACCGGATCCTCGGCGGCTCCGGGAAGGTGCAGCGAATCCCGAAGGACTTCTCGTCGGCCGAGTACACGGTCGCGGACGCGTTCGTCGGGCCGTGCCTCGATCGCGTCGTCGGCAAGCTCGACGAACTCGCGCCGATCAAGTGGCACATCGAACGCCGCTTCTGCAACCCGTCGATGGCGCAGGTGCTGCCGCAGCAGGACGTCATGCTGGCCGTGCACTTCCAGATCTCGGGCGACTCGTTGCTCGGCGATCTGCGGCTCGCGTTCCCGTATGCGGCGCTCGAACCGTTCCTCGACAACCTCGAGACCGGTCCCGGCAGCAGCCCGGCGCGTCCGGGCGGTGCGATGCGCGAGCAGATCGAGCGCTCGGTGCAGGCCGTGCCGGTCGAGATGTCGGTCATGCTCGGCGAGACGACGCTGTCGCTTCGCAACCTGATGTCGCTGCGCGCCGGCGACGTCATCCCTCTCGCGACGCGCGTCGGCCAGCCACTCGTGGCGCCGGTGCAAGGGCGTCCGAAGTTCACCGGCCTGATCGGCACCGTCGGTCATCGCCTCGCGTTCCAGGTCGGTTCGGTATTGGAGTGAACGACGATGAATCCCCGTGACGACCAGCCGGTCGACGACAGCGAACTGAAGGCGCTCGCCGACGTCGGCGCAGCAGCGGCGAGCTTCGCCGAGGCGGCCGTGCAACCGGTCACGTTCGGCCCGTTGTCCGGACGTTCGCCGTCCGGTGGCGAAGGCCAGAACCTCGACCTGCTGCTCGACGTCTCGATCCCGGTCATGGTCGAGATCGGACGAACGCAGATGTCGCTCGGCGAGGTCTTGAACCTCGTGCCCGGCAGCATCGTCGCGCTCGACAAGAAGGCCGAGGAGCCGGTCGACCTGCGCGTCAACGGCAAGTTGGTCGCGCGTGGCGAGGTCGTCCTCGTCGACGATGCCTACGGACTCCGCGTGACGCAGATCGTCGACTCGGCCGGACGGATCGAGAGCCTGCGGCGGTGATCGGACGGTCCGCGCTCAGGTCAGCGTGATCCCGAGACGGTCGCGGACCGAAGTCCGCAGCGCAGCGAGTCGCGCCAGCGACGCCGCGCGCGGGATCGCGTCGAACGCGTGGACGACGCGGCGCATCAGCAGCGGACCGGCGAGATCGCAGTAGCCGCGCAGCGCGGTCTCCGCAGCCGTCGCGAGGCGTTCGGGGTCGCGGTCGAACGGCAGAAGGTCGCCGTCGAGGACGACGCGCACGACCGACTTGCCGACGACGCCGCGCCGCGGGAACCACTGGCCGCAGTCGAACGCCGCGAGGAACGGATCCTCCCCGTGCTCCTGCTGGACGAAGCCGCCGCCGGTCAGCGCGTCGCGCGCGTCGTGATCGCGGAAGCCGAGAAAGACGTTCGTCGCCGACAGCATCCGGACTTCGCAGAGCGCCTCGGCGAGATCGCGGTCGACTTCCGCGAGCAACTCGCCGGCGGCGGCGGGTGGTGTCGCGAGGACGAGTTCGCGCGTCGCGATCTGCGAACGAACGAGGCCGCCGAGTTGCACGCGGTAGCCGCCGTCGTCGGTCCGTTCGATCGCCTCGGCCGGGCGCGCGGCCCAGATCGATCCCGACAGCTCGCGCCGCAGCGCTTGGATCAGGTCCTCGCAGCCGCCGCGGAACGACAGAAGCGGCCCGTCCTCACCGTCGAACATCGCCTCGGTCAGCAGGCGCATGACGTCGGGCGTCGGACCGCGCCACGTCGGAACGACGTCCGTCCTGACGACGTCGGCGTCGAGCGACAGCGCGGTGAACAGCGCACGCGTCTGCGCACCGACGCGGAATGCGAGCGGCCCCGTCTCGCAGACGAATCCCTCGATCCGCATCGTGCGCGTTCGTCCGCCGGGTTGCGGCTGGCGTTCGAGGATTCGGATCGACGCGTCCGGACGCGCGCGACGGATCTGGAACGCCGCGACGAGCCCGGCGAGACCGCCGCCGATCACGACGACGTCTTGCACGCCATGCCTCACGTGTTCGCCTCCGGTTCGAGCGTCAGCCGAAGCCCGACGCCGCGCACCGTGTGCAGGTGTCGCGGACGACTCGGCTCGGGTTCGAGATGCCGGCGAAGGTTCAGCACGAGGTTGTCGAGCGTGCGGTGCGTCGGCGGCGTCGCCGGCCCGAACAGGTGCTCGACGATCTCGCGCCGCGCGACGACGGCGCCCGGTCGCGCGGCCAGCAGACGCAGCAACCGAGCTTCGGTCGCCGTCAACGCGTGTTCGACGCCGGCGCTCGTCCGCAGTCGCAGCGACCGGAAGTCGATCTGCGCACCGGCGAGGTCGAGCAGGTCGGACCCCGACGGGACGACCGGGCCGCGTCGCAACAACGCGCCGACGCGCAGCAGCAGTTCGCGCAGGTGGAACGGCTTGCCGAGGTAGTCGTCGGCCGCGAGTTCGAGCCCGCGGATCCGATCCGCGTCCTGGCGCCGCGCCGACAGGATCAACACCGGCGTCTGGTCGCCGCGCCGCCGCAGTTCCGAGAGCACGGCCAGCCCGTCACGCCCCGGCAGCATGATGTCGAGGATCACGAGGTCGACGCCGCCGCGCTGCATCCGAACGAGCGCGTCGTTGCCGTCGCGCACCAGTTCGGCACCGTGCCCGTCGAGCATCAGGTTGTCGCAGATCATCTGCCCGAGCGGCGCTTCGTCCTCGACGACCAACACCCAGCGCGTCATCGCGGCCCACCGCGCGGAAGCGTGATCGTGAAGCTCGTGCCGCCAACGTCGCGGTTCGCGACCGTGATCGTGCCGCCGTGGCGGACGACGAGTTGCCGCGCGATGAACAACCCGAGCC